>NZ_JAYKTS010000003.1 GCF_037024155.1 Bacillus sp. 2205SS5-2 | reverse complement strand
GTGTTTTCTAGACAATTACACTATACCAAATGTTGAGGTGCTTTTTTATGTCTATTTTTCATTGTCAATGAACATTTATGAACTATAACTAACCTTACAGCTAGTTATGTTATGCATTATTTTTTATGTGCGAAAGTTGAGTTAGTTATTTACTAGAATTGTTTGTTTTTGTGGAACGAGATGAATCGCTTTGCCCTCAAGTGCTTCTATCGCTTCTAATAATCCTTCATTCACACTAGGATGGGGGTACATTGGATAGAGCAAATCTTCTTCTCTTGCTACCGTTTCTAAGCCAATCGTAGCACTTGAAATTAACTCTATAGCTCCCATTCCCATCATATGAACACCAAGGAGCAGGTCCGTTCCTTTTTCCTTAATGACCTTTACTAATCCTTGATTCGCACCAGTCACAGTAGCATATCCATTCCCTGCTAACGGAAAGACGCTACACACAATCTCATAATCTATTTTTGCTTCAGCCTCTGTTAACCCCACAGTTGCGATTGGTGGGAGGGTATGCATAACCTTGGGCAAATAGCGACCATCATATTCGGGAACAAGTCCCTTAATTGATTCGACTGCTGTCTTCCCTTGTTTAATCGCTTTAACAGCAAGGGAAGGTCCTTCTGTTACATCGCCAATGGCATAGATCGTTGCGATCGACGTTCTGCATTGATTATCCACCGTGATATATCCTTCATTTGTTTTTATCGGTAGCCTCTCCAATCCCAAATTTTGTAATTTAGGTTTGAATTCACCTGTAACATATAGGTCACTTCCCTCAACCGTAACTATATCCCCTGTCCCATTCTGAAGAATTACCTCAAAATGATCTTCACCTTCGTGGACGTTTTGAACTTGGTAGTTTTCCAGATAATGAATTTTCTTTTTCTTTAGTAATCTCTTTACTTCTCTGGAGATGGTTTCGTCCAAGTCCATTTCCTCTGCAGCAATGAGAGTTACTTTGCTTCCTATTGCCTGAAATGAGAAAGCTAGCTCAAGCGTAATATAATCCTGTCCATATAAAATGATATGTTCAGGAATGTCCTCTATTTGAAAAACAGTAAAAGGATTTAGCATGCGGTTACTTCCTTTGGGTACCCAGTTCTCCTGCTCTAAACTCCCACCTGTAGCGATAATACAATTTTGAAACTTAAGTACCTGAAAATCATGATTGTTCTCAATTCCAATTCGATCTTCAGATAAAAAAGAAGCTTTCCCTTTCAGCACTTCCACCTTATTTACTTTACAGAGTGCATCCACTCCCTTACCAAGTTGAGTTGTAAGTTTCGTTTTATATTCTTGAAAAACCGCTAGATTGATTGTCGGTTCATTGAAAGCTAAACCTAGATTTTGAGAATGACTCATTTCTTCTTTTCGTTTGGCTAGTGTAGTGAACACTTTAGAAGGAATACAGCCTAAATGAAGACAAGTTCCACCTAACTCCCCTTTTTCGATCAACGTTACTTCCATTCCTAGTTGTGCGGCACGGATTGCAGCATGGTACCCTCCTGGGCCACCACCAATAATCACCAATTCTTTCTCTTCTGCTAATTCACCCACAACCATTACATCAACTCCAGTAGCATAGTGCTAGGATTTTCGATATAGTGTGCTACTTGATTGGTAAATTTAACGGCGGTTCCTCCGTCCGCCACACGATGATCAAAGGAGAATGAAATATTCATCATTTGTCGAATAACAATTTCATCCCGCTCATTCACCATCGGGCGTTTTTTCGTTTTATGAAATGAAATTAAGGCTGCTTCTGGTGGATTAATGATCGGTGTGGCACCGATTGAGCCATGAAGTGGTCCGACATTACTTACTGTAAAAGTGCCATCTTGTAGATCAGCCGATGTGAGTTTATTATGTAGTGCTCTTTCTGTTAATTTTCTAAACTCTTCTTGTAGTTGTTTTATTGATTTTTGATGTATCGAAGGGATGACCGGTGCAATTAATCCCTCCTCTGTGTCGATCGCCACTCCAAAATGATGATCCTGGTGTAAGTGAATGATTTCGTTTTCTTCGTCTAATGTGCTATTAAAGATTGGGAATTTCTTCAAAGCTAACGAGAGCACTTTTAGGAAAAATACGGATGCCGACACGTTTACCCCTGTTGCTTTCATTTGATTCCTTAGCAGCATTAGCTCTGTAACATCAATTTCTTCAAAATGCGTGCAATGAGGAATGGTTTGCAAGGAAGATTTCATCTTAACAGCAATTTGCTTTCTTCTCCCACGAAACGGAATGGTTTGTTGGGAAGTTTTATGTGTGGTTTTAGCCGTTTCTTTTGGCAGTGGTTCTATATTTTTTTGACTCACAACAAAATTCAATACGTCTTCATCCGTGATTCTCCCGCTCGGTCCAGACCCTTGAACTTTTTCTATTGGGACCTCTTGCTCTCGTGCTATTTTTCGTGTATATGGAGAAGCTAGTATTCTTTTTGAATTCGTTAATGTTGAGGACTTGTTTTCGTCTATCAGCTTTAAGATAACTTCACCCACAGAAACAGTGGTCCCCGTTTCGACTAGCAATTCCCCTATTACCCCATTTGCTGGGGATGGTATTTCAGCTGTCATTTTATCTGTTTGGACCTCCACTAAAGGCTGGTCTGCCACAACCACATCACCAAGCTTAACAAAATAATGAGAAATATTTGCTTCTGTCATACCTTCTCCAATATCAGTCAGTTTCACTTCCACTTTGCATCACCCCCTAAAATGATTTCACTTGTTCGATTGCCTCGATGACCCGATCTACAGTTGGTAAATAAAAATCTTCAAAACTAAAATAAGGGACTGGCGTATCAAAACCCGCTACGATATTAGTCGGTGCTTTTTGATATAGAAAGCATTTATCATTAATAATAGACAACACATCATTTGCAAGCCCACCAGTTGCATGTGCTTCTTGAACAATCACTATTCTCCCTGTTTTTTGGACAGATTCCATAATTAGGTCCTTGTCGAGAGGATAAAGTGTACGTAAATCAATGACCTCACACGAGATGTGTTCGCATTTCATTGCTGCTTCTTTCGCTATTTTCACCATTGCCCCCCAAGCAATCAATGTAACCTCTTCTCCTTCGACTACACGTGACCCCTTTCCAATGTCAACAGAGTATTTTCCACTAGGTACTTCTCCACGCGAAGATCGGTATAGTTGCATCGGTTCTAGAAATAGAACCGGATCCGGATCTTCAATGGCCGCAATTAACAGACCCTTTGCGTCATAAGGATTGGAAGGACAAACCACCTTCAGGCCCGGCATATGGGTAAATAAGGCTTCAGTACTATCTGAATGGATCTCAGGTGCTCTTACTCCTGCTCCATACGGGGCACGAATGACCATCGGAACCGTAAAATGGCCAAGTGTTCTAGAACGGAGTCGAGAAGCATGAGTCATAATTTGCTCATAGGCAGGATAAATAAAGCCTAAAAATTGAATTTCTACAACAGGTCGAAATCCACAACTTGCCATGCCAATAGCCGCTCCAACAAAGCCTGCCTCACTCAATGGGGTATCCATTACTCTATTCTCGCCAAACTCTGTTTGCAGTCCTTCGGTTGCGCGAAATACTCCTCCATTCCTGCCAATATCCTCGCCTAAGAGCAGAACATCCTCTCGTTCATTCAGCATTACTTGTAAAGCATCTGTTACTGCGCTGACCAACGTTAACGTTCTAGTTTGTTCAACTGTTTTCATGAAGATCTCCCTTCAAGATGTTTTAGAAGCTTATCTTTTTGCTCGGTGATCGTCCAGGTTGGTTCAGAAAACACATAATCAAAAATCAAACTTGGATCTGCGCTCGGATATTCTTCCATCTCTTTCACCGCTTGCTCTATTTCTGATGTTGCCCTTTCTTTTACGCTATCTACCCAGAGTTCATCAAACCAACCTTGAACCTTCATGAACTTTTCTAGCCGCAAAATAGGATCTTTCTTCTTACGACGGTCCATACTCTCATCTTGATTCCTATACTTCGTTGGATCATCAGCTGTTGTATGAGCCCCGTACCTCCAAGTTACTGCTTCAATTAGGCTAGGTCCTTCTCCGTTTCTAGCTCGATCTAGTGCTCTCAATGTTTCAAAATAAACAGCGAAAACATCGTTTCCATCCACACGTACGCCTTGAATATCATAAGCAAGTGCTTTTTGAGCGATTGTCTTTGTTTTCATTTGTTTCTCAATTGGAACCGAAATGGCATATTGATTGTTCTGGTTAAAGAAAACCACCGGCGCATGCAAAACGCTTGCGACATTTAAGCCTTCATGAAAATCACCTTCCGAGGTGGCCCCGTCCCCAAAATACGCAATTGCTGCATGTGAAGTGCCCTTAAGTTTCTCAGCATATGCAGCTCCAACTGCATGCGGTAGCTGCGTGGCAATTGGAATACCTGGTGGAAATATTTTCTTTCCTTCCGGTGGTACACACCCCTCATTACGTCCATTCCAAAACAAGAGAATATTCCGAAGAGAATGTCCGAATGTCATCGCTGCACCATGATCGCGGTAGGAAGGAAACAGCCAATCTCCTTCATGTAAAGCAAGTGCACTCCCAACCTGAGAGGCTTCTTGACCCTCGAAAGGTGCATAAGTCCCAATTCTCCCTTGTCTTTGCAGGCTAACGGCTTTTTTATCAAACAATCTGATTCGCAGACAATGTTCATAAAAAGAGTACGTTAAATCTTTCGAAATTTTACCTTCAAAGCTCTGATCGATGATTTTCCCATTTTCATCAAGGATGTTTTTAAGTGGAAATTGATTCTCCATTTTCTCACCTCTCTTTTAGATTCTGACTGCCCATTTCGGACGTTTCATATGTGAAAAGAAACTATTACGACGGACTCGAGATTGAATGCGTTCTTCACAAAAAGCATTAGCTGCTTCAATGGTCGTCATCCCTCTACTTTCTGCTTGGTTGTAAATCTTCATCAATGAATGGTAGATGGTTTTCGTTTTTTGCATCACTCGCTCTTTATTTGGCTCATACAACTCATCGGCTACTTGTATAAGCCCTCCAGAATTGACAATATAATCGGGTGCATATAAAATGCCTAGTTCATGAAGTTTATTTCCGTGCTCTGTTGTAAGCAATTGATTATTTGCTGACCCGACAACAGCCTTCACCTTCAATTGGGATAGGGTCTCATCATTGATTACTCCGCCAATGGCACAAGGAACAAACACGTCTGCATCTACCCCATAAATTTCCTCACCCTCGACAACTTTCACCATTACCCCTACTTCTTTCGCTTTGGATAATAGTTCGTCGATGGCATCTTGGTTAATATCCGTTACAAACAGCTCTGCTCCCTCTTCAATTAAACTTAACGCAACCTTTAGACCAACCTTGCCTAACCCTTGAATTGCATACTTCTTACCTTGTAAATCCTCGGACCCCCAAATCACTTGATTGGTTGCTCTAAGACCATATACCACTCCCATTGCTGTTGGAACAGATGAATCGCCGCTTCCACCATATACTTCATCCACACCTACGATACAATTAGTTTCTTTCAATGCGTAAATAAAATCTTCTGGGGTCGTCCCCATATCGGTCCCTGTATAAAACCGTCCATTTAATGATTCCACAAATTGACCAAACGCCCGAAAAAGCTCAGGATTTTTATCTTTTTGAGGATCACCAATGATAACTGCTTTGCCACCGCCAAAGTCTACATCAGCCGCAGCACATTTGTAGGTCATTCCTTTTGAAAGGCGAAGTACATCCTCCAATGCCTCATCGACTGATTGATATGGCCTCATTCGGCAACCTCCTAAAGCAGGACCGAGTGTGGTATTATGTATAGCAATTATGGCCTTCAACCCCGTTTCTTCATCATTACAAAAGACCACTTGCTCATGTTCAGAAATTCTTTCAAACATATCCATTTCCCTTCCCCCCAAAATGATAAAATGATAACGCTTTCATAAATCTCTAAGACTCTTTTCGTTTACATGGTTATATCATTTAATGGTCTAGAGAATCCTCTATTCTTTCAATGACTCTCTCCAAAAGAGGTACAAAAAGATTTCCAAAAACCTATCTTTTAACGAAATATATCCACTGGTACGTATCGAAACATTCATTGTGAAAGGCTCTATTCGTTTACATAGTTGCTGTTAACTTTAATAACCTCTGAAATTCTCCATTTTCATCCAAAAATAGCCGAGATAATGGCTCTAAACTAATCCTTCTACGGATAATATACTGCTGTGAAAACAGCTTTCTAAAAAAAATTAGCCTTTACGCTGTGGTAGAGCTAATCAATTCACTTATTTTATTTTTAGGTAAAATGACTTGTTTCACTTCCCCTACACCAATTAGGCCATCAGTATTTTTCACTTCTACCTTTGTGTACACGATATGATTCTTAACCTCTACCACGGTTGCTTCTAACTTGAGCAATATTCCCTCACCACTAGGAGCGATATGTTTAACGGAAACCGCGCTTCCCATTCCTTCCTCATCTTCTTCTAAAAATGGGAGAATGATTTTTCGCGAAACCCATTCCATGTGATACACCATTGAAACCGTAGAATAGACAGGGTGTACAACTGTTCCCTCAAATTGTGCAAACATTTCAGGCGTAACAGTGATTTCAAGGAATGCCTTGTCTCCAATTTTCATTCCAGCCTTCATTGCTTTCCCCCTTTAGTCCAGCGAACTATGCTTTCCTTATATAACGTATATTCAACGATATAATACCATTATGTTAAATTAATAGTCAATATATTATAAAAATTAAAAATATTATCACTATTATTTAGCGAGGTATTTTTAACCATATTTCCTCTCTAATCGTTCTTTTCGTATTCCTTTCTACAAGCATTCGTTTAGTGCCAATAAATCTCTAAAGATGATTCAAAATATACGTTTAGAATACTTAATCACCATTTTGAAAAATAACATATTTTGTTGAAAAATCTTGAGAGAGTAGAACATTACTAAAGGCTCTTTTCGTATACATTGTGGCTATTTCATCTGATTTTTGATTAAATCGCCCATTTCACTGTTGATTTCCATTAAAAATAGACGAAATGATGCCCGAAACAAAGCTATATCATCATTTATAGGCTAGTGCGAAAAGCAACAAACTTTGCAAAAACAGCCTTACTAAAAATACCCAAAAAAAAGGTCGTATCCAATTAACTTAGATACGATTAGCTTTATACGTTAACCTCTTTCTACTCATGAAGATGACTAATAAAGAAAGGAAAATACTAATGATAAAACTTCCAGTAGTTATGAAATCATTGTGTAAAAGTACATGATTCATCTTTTTCTGTTGTTTAAACAGGTTAATAACAGCGGACAGGAATAAAATCACTAAAAAACATCAAATAATATCGCCAAAACATTAATCAGTAGTGTCATTATGAAATCCCCTTGCAAATTTAGGACTAGCGGTTAATCTTTAGAACATGAATTATATCAAAACAAAAAGCACGCCCTCATTATGATAAAATAGCACGATCACTGTCTAATTTACTTCCACGAATACGTTGGAATTCATGAAGCAAACCTTCTACTGTCAAATGTTGCTTTTGTTTTGAGTCAACCTGCAAGATGATTTGTCCTTTATCCATCATAATTAATCGATTTCCGAGATCAATTGCCTGCTGCATATTATGCGTAACCATTAGCGTTGTTAAATGGTATTTTCCCACAATTTCCTTCGTTAAATCAGTAATTAACTTTGCTCGAGATGGATCGAGAGCTGCTGTATGCTCATCAAGCAATAAAATGGCTGGTTCCGTAAATGTCGCCATAAGCAGTGATAAAGCTTGGCGCTCTCCACCTGAAAGCATTCCTACTTTCGCATTCAATCGATTTTCTAAGCCTAAATGTAGGCTTTCTAATATTTCCATAAAAAAATCTTTCCGTTTTCTCGTCACCCCTTTCCGAAGGGTCCGGGTTTTATTTCGAGAGAATGCCATTGCCAGATTCTCTTCAATTGTCATGGTAGGTGCTGTCCCAGCCATTGGGTCTTGGAACACACGTCCAATTAACTTTGATCTTTTATATTCTGTTAGCTTTGTTACTTCCTTGTTATCAATAAATACTGATCCTGTATCAGGAGTCAGCACCCCTGATATCATATTCATTAGAGTAGATTTCCCTGCACCATTACTTCCAATCACCGTCACAAAATCACCCGGTGCAAGCTTTAAGTCAATATTATCGAGAGCGATTTTCTCATCAGGTGTACTTTCATTAAAAACTTTATATATATTATTTAAGTGTAACACCATCATCACCCTTTCGATTTGCTGCTAATACCCGGTTGTCTACATGCTGCTGTTGTCTTTCTGTTTTTCGCTTTTTTTCACGATACGCATCGATTGTTTTTGGCATAATCAGCGCTATGATGACGATTGTAGCTGTAATCACTTTCATATCTCCTGTTTCCAAGAAGTCGATTCGAAGAGCTAAGCTCACCACAAGCCGATAGATGATGGAGCCTAGTACTACCGCTAAGGTCGTCCGTACAATCGTTTTGGTGCCAAATAAGGCTTCTCCAATAATTACTGATGCAAGCCCAATAATAATCATCCCGATCCCCATACCAACATCCGCATATCCACCATATTGGGCTATGAGGGCTCCAGATAGAGCTACCATACCATTTGAAATTCCTAGTCCTAATATGATGAGCAAATTCGTATTAGCGGAGAGGCTCCGAATCATCCGTTGATTATCACCTGTTGCTCTTAAAGCTAATCCAATTTCTGTTTGTAAAAAGCGATCGGTGATAAACTTAATAAAAAAGGTGACTAGAATCATTAAGATTAATACTGCCCACGTCTTCGGCAACACTTCACCTAGTCCAAAGAAAGCCAACATCTTATTGAGCAAAGCATCGATTCCAAATTTCTCCCAAATCCCACTCATACTCGAAAATGCTGTTTCTTGACTTAGTAAAGGAATATTTGGTCTGCCCATAATTCTTAAATTAATAGAATAGAGGGCAATCATCATTAATATTCCTGAAAGTAATGCATTAATTTTCCCGTACGTATGTAGAATACCTGTTATACACCCTGCAATAAATCCTGCTAAAATCGCAACTGTGGTTGCCAAAAATGGATTCACACCATTTACAATGAGGGTGGCAGCAACCGCTGCCCCCGTCACAAAACTTCCGTCTACTGTTAAATCTGGAAAGTCTAGAATTCTAAATGTGAGATATACCCCTAATGCCATTATGGCATATATGATCCCTGCTTCGAAGGAACTAAAAATCGCTGTAAACACTTAGAATCATCCTTTCTTATTCGCCTTCGTACAGTTCTGCATCCCAAGAATCTTTAAGATCTACACCTTGTTCTTGTGCCGCTTCTTTATTCACGACTAAATTAAAGCTTTGTGGGTAACCGACATCTAGTTCAGAAGGTTTTTTCTCCCCTTTTAATACTTTTACCGCCATTAATCCTGTTTCATAGCCAAGGTCTTTGTAATTAAAACCACTTGCTGCTAGTGCACCACGCTTCATAGAATCAAGGTCGCCCGCAAACAATGGAATATCTTTATCGTTTGCCACTGCAACAATCGACTCTAAAGCTGAAACAACGGTATTATCAGTCGGCATATACATGGCATCCACTCGTCCTACTAGAGAATCTGCTGCTTGCTTCACCTCAGCTGAAGTAGCTACCGAAACTTCCACAATTTCCCCACCATTTGCTTCCACTAGCTTTTTCACTTCTTCTACTTGAACTGCTGAGTTTTGTTCACCAGCATTATAAATTACACCTATTTTTTTGGCGCCAATTTCATTCATCATGAACTCAACAGTTTTTGAGATGGCTTCTGGATGAGTATCTGATGTTCCAGTAATATTCTCACCAGGTTGATCAAATGCAGGCACAAGTTCTGCGCCAACTGGATCCGTTACAGACGTAAAGATAATCGGAATATCTTCCGTCGCATTTAAAGCACTCTGCGCACTAGGTGTAGAATTAGCAAAAATCAAATCCACTTGATCACCAACAAAATTATTGGCAATGGTGGCATTATTATTCGGGTCTCCTTGAGCAATTTGAACATCATATTCAACATTCTCACCTTCAACATATCCATTTTCTTCTAGAGCTAATTTGAATCCTTCAAAAGCAGCATCTAGCGATGGATGTTCTACAATTTGCGTAACCCCTACTATTACCTTCTTCTCCCCATCACCCTTGGTCTCTGAACTTCCGCAACCTGACAGAAAGAGCATTAACACAACAAGCCATGCAGTACTTAACGCTGTAATCTTCTTCATATAAATCCCCCTTATCCATCTCTTTTTATGGCTAATTAGTCAAATGACTAAACGCTACCGACTCTACTTTTTATTTGCGTGATCATAAGTGATTCTATTATTCTCTTATTTATACCAACACCAATATTCAGATAATTATAAATAATAACTCTATTGTATATGGATATCATCAATTCTGCTAGACTTTTAAGTAATAAAGTACAAGAAAATAAAAAAAAACTATGCTACGGCAAAATACACCGTTCTCATTTGAATACCTGTGCAACCAAAGGAGAACTCACTACACTAGAGCCTATAGAAAGTGCAAATAAAAATAGTGATTAGATAAATTACCATAAGAAAAATCTAGCGAAAACCATGACAGATCTTTTTGTCTAAACCCACTAGTTTGTACTCCAGCCCATGAACCCTAATAGTAGACTTATTAAAACCACTCCCTCTATGGATAGGAGCGGTTTTTCGGCTATTTCCAAAGGAATTAATGGAATTTTCATGAAATTCAATAAAGAGGTAACGGTCATTACCTTGTACTCCAATACTGTTGGCTTATACAATAATAATCATAAATTTTTCATCACGAACATAATAACGGGAAGGATATTTCCCCACGCCTCTATTTGAATGTCTCGAAGTGACCATGGTGTTCAAAGGAGATTCGTTTCAACTTATTTATCTCCAAAATAGAAAAAACCACAACAAAAAGCTGTGGTTTACCTAAATTATATCCTTTCGCACTTTTCAAAGAATATCATACGCTTTTTTCAATTCAATTTTTGCCGTTTCTACCATTTCTTCTAGTAAATCACTTACAGATTGAACGTCTTTAATCAACCCTGAAACCTGTCCGCCATTAATGAACCCTTCATCTAATTTCCCTTCAATTGCACCGATTTTATGGTACTCTTCTGATGTCTTTTCATTAAATTTTTCCAGGGTAACTCCAGTCGCTTCTGCTTGAAGAAGTTTTTCTCCATAATTTGTCTTTATAATTCTTCTTACTCGCCCAATACTTCTTCCAACAATCATCGTCTCATCGTCCTGGGCTACTAAAATCTTATTTTTATAATTTTCGTGATATGGTGCTTCCTTCGTGGCAATAAATCTCGTACCCATTTGAATACCGCTGGCTCCTAAGGAGAATGCAGCTGCTAAGCCCCTTCCATCTCCAATGCCTCCAGCCGCAATCACTGGGATAGAAACGGCATCTGCTATTTGCGGAATCAAAGTAAGCGTAGTCGTTTCAAGATTCGAATTAATCCCTGCCGCTTCATAGCCTTCTGCTACCAAAAGATCCGCACCCGCCTTCTCTGCCTTTAATGCTTGTCTGGTCGAGGCAACTACACAAATAACTGTTACACCAGATTGTTTTAAAACTGGAATCAACGGTGCAGGGTTTCCTGCCGACAAAGACACAATCGGTACATTATACTTTAAAACTAGAGCAACTAACTCTTTAAGATGTGGTGTAACATTAATCGCAATATTTACAGCGTATTTTCTTTTCGTTAAATCCTGCAAATCAGTAAGTAACTCTTCTACTTCACTTGGATTCATCGTCCCCGTTCCAACCGTTCCTAATCCACCGGCATTTGAAATAGCAGCCGCTAAAAAACTAGAGCTAATATTCCCCATTCCACCTTGAATAATCGGATAGGAAATCCCCAACAACTCCACAACCCTATTCACAAAAATTCCCCCTTCGTTAAAATAATGTTATACTATTTACAAAATTTAAACAACTAAAGAAAAGCGGAAGTGGCTGCCCTGCGGCGGCAGGCAAATGTAAGACCATGGAGAAGGACCTGACTTCATAACTGGCTGTTACTTGTCCCTTAACTTGATCGATTCGCTCGACCTCAGGCTACTAACAAACTTGGAACTAGAATAATTATCAAAAATCCACAAACGCACTACAAATAAGAGAGGAGAATTTCTATGATTTATTCTTTAGGGGAAAGAATTCCAAACGTCGATGATTCCGTCTACGTAGCTCCAGGAGCCAGTGTCATTGGGGACGTCACAATCGGCACAGAATCAACCATTTGGTTTGGCGCTGTTCTTCGAGGTGATGAAGGACCAATTACTATCGGGAAGAAATGCAGTATACAAGATAATGTGAGCGCTCATTTATATGAGGGATCACCCTTAATTGTGGAGGACGAAGTAACGGTCGGTCATAACGCCATCCTGCACGGGGCGACCATTCGGAAGAGATGTATCATCGGTATGGGATCTACCATTTTAGATGGGGCTGAAATTGGAGAAGAATGCATTATCGGGGCAAACACATTAATACCACCGGGTAAGAAGATTCCTCCCCGTTCACTAGTCGTCGGCCAACCCGGGAAAATTGTTCGCAATTTAGGTGAAAAAGATTTAGAGCTTATTCAGTTATCAATTGATACGTATGTCCAAAAGGGAAAAGAGTATCGCGATCAACTCACACTACTTAAATAATGCACATATTTTCCATTCATTTAAACAAACTAAGAAAAACTTGAATGGAGTGCATGATCATAAAAAAGAAATGGTTGTTGATATCATTACTTCTTATTTCTTGGTCAACAGTTCCTTTTATAGGAATGTCATCAATCAAAAAATACTTTCCAGCTGCTTTATTTATGAGTTTATTTGTACGAGGGGAAAGTGTACTAGCGAAAAAGCTAAGATGGTGGAAGTTTTATGAATTTCTACATCCAAAAACGATTGGCGAAACTCCGTTAATTTGGGGTCCGTTCATCGTTGGAAGCATGTGGATTTTAAAATGGACATACGGCAAACCACTAACCTTTCTATTGTTAAACAGTATTGTCCATTTACTCTTTGTTTTCCCATTCTATTCAGTGTTTAAAAAGCTTCACATCTTCTCCCTCGTCAAGCTCAGTCGTATAGGATTGTTCGGCTTATTCTTCGCGAAGGCTATTCTCATGTACATTGTTCAAATTTGCGTTGACTTCGTAAGAAAAAAGAACGAAGAAAACAGCAGTGACTATTAAGCACCACTGCTGTTATTTTTCACGCAAATACGTTTAGCTTTCTTCAACATAAATCTATTCAGATATTAATGGATGCTCTAGAACGTTATACCCACGATCTTTCGAATTAATTTCATTTCCTTCTTGAAAAACCCTCTCAAAAAAACACGAAGATGGAAGTGCAAGTTCTTTATAATAATCACTAAATAAAGTTGCAGCCTCACCACCAAGCCATTTTTCCGGAAGAAGCTCTTGCGGCAATCCTGGATCGACGAAAAGGAACTTCCTGTATTCATGGATAAGCTTCGTCCTCTCAACAAAGCAGGAAGCCTCTGTCATCTCCCCCTTTTGGATTTTTATCTGATCCTGGATAAATCTCTCACCATAGTAATCAATGAACTCCTGATAGCGGCGATTTATATCTTCAAGGTCCCAGCTTTTCTCAATTAAACGTTGACTATCATGAGGACCTTTATAATCAGCAACAAAAAAGTCAACATAGTCTTGAATAGCATACTTTTCAATTAAGTCTTGAACTTGTTTTTCAAGATTATTCGGTGAGACCCAGCAACTATTGGAAAACGTTCCAAACCCACTCCACACTAGTTCTTTCCGTAATTCATCTCGTACACTTCTTATTTCTTCAGGGATACTATACATCAGTATTCTCCATTTTCCGTCCCATTGTTCAGGGTTTAATTTAAAAATCCGCTTTGCTGCTTCCTCCATTCGATTGACTCCTCGATCCGTTAAGAAATAATAACTCTTATTTCCTTGTTTTTCGGCTTGAACCCAACCCTGTTTGTTCATCCGAGAAATAGCAGCTCGAACCGCTTGATCATTATGACCGAACTCATTAAGTAAACGAATTAAGCTACCAATCCAAATCTTATTTCCGTAGTGACGAATGTAATCACCATACAATGTGAAAATCATTGATCTTGTATTCATTTTCATTCTCCTTAGGCACTTATATTAAGTTGCAATTGTCGATTTCCCTTAGCATTCAATAGTTATAAAAGCTTGCAATTGTTGAAGAGCATTTTATTCTCACACTAAAAAATCCACACTGATGTTTTTCTAGTAAAATAATACATAACGATACCCTCACGGTTGCTATCTATTTTATCATACAAAATACATTTATATGTACGAATTTTCCTTCAATTCATTCAATACTTCTCAATATAGAAAAATCCCATAGAAGATTCTATGGAATTCACTATCTATGTCGATATAATGATTCTTTTATAATTTCTTGACTATTGTCGCTATACCTTGGCCTACACCTACACACATTGTTGCTAATCCGTAAGTCGATTCCCGCTTCTGCATTTCATGAATTAACGAAGTTAGAATCCTAGCTCCACTTGCTCCCAGAGGATGCCCAAAAGCAATCGCTCCACCATTCACATTTACTTTTTCTACATGTAAATCAAGCTCTTGAATACACGCTAGCGACTGCGAGGCAAAAGCCTCATTCAATTCGATGAGATCTAAATCTTGCGTCGAAAGAGAAGCACGTTCTATGGCTTTTTTCGTCGCAAACACTGGTCCCAACCCCATGACCCTCGGCTCTAATCCAGCCGTAGCCGATGTGACGTATTGAACAAGCGGTTTGATGCCTAGTTCTTGAGCCTTTTTCTTACTCATCAATAGAAGTGCGGAGGCCCCGTCATTGATTCCAGAAGCATTTCCAGCTGTTACAGTTCCCCCTTTGAATAATGGTTTCAGGTTGGCCAGCTTTTGTTGGGATGAAGAGGGCCTTGGGTGTTCATCCTGCTGAACTATTACTTCATTTCCTTTTTGATCAAAATAATGGACTGGAATGATTTCATTTTTAAAGGCTTGATTCTTGATCGCTGTTGCTGCTTTTTGTTGACTTTCAAAGGCAAATTGATCCTGTTTTTCTCTTGATATACTATATTTCACAGCCACATTTTCAGCAGTTTCCGGCATACTATCTGCCCCGTACATCTCTTTCAATTTATCATTGACAAAACGCCAACCAATTGTTGTATCGAGCAGCTGCTGGTTTCCCCGCGGGAACGCTGCATCTGGCTTACCCATCACAAAAGGAGCTCGTGTCATACTTTCGGTCCCACCCGCGATGAAGATATCTCCTTCGCCAGCAAGAATGGCCCTCGCCGCATAATTGACGGCATCTAACCCAGAACCGCACAAACGGTTAATCGTTGTACCAGCTACTTCCACGGGTAACCCAGCTAGTAGTGCAGACATTCTTGCTACATTTCGATTGTCTTCTCCAGCACCATTGGCATTTCCAAACACGACTTCTTCTATTTGCTTGAGTGGAACAGAAGGGTTGCGTTCGATCAGTGCTTCAATAACAAGCGCTCCTAAATCATCCGGTCGAATCGACTTTAGTGCCCCTTTGTATCGTCCAATGGGAGTTCGGACCGCATCGACAATAACCACATCTGTCATACCTTCTCTCCTCCTCTGTAATCGTATACACCCCTCCCAGATTTTCTGCCGAGCCTTCCAGCCTTGACGTACTTTTCTAATAGTGGAGAAGGTCGATATTTTTCTCCTAACTTCTCATGAAGATAGCGTAAATTATTTAGGCGAGTATCTAACCCTACAAGGTCACCAAGCTCGAATGGTCCCATCGGATAATTCAACCCAAGTTTAATTGCTTTGTCAATTTCTTCTGGTGTCCCTAGTCCCTCTTGTAACATATAAAAGGCTTCATTGCCCACTAGAGCACTGATTCGACTGGTCACGAATCCAGGAAACTCGTTCACCACCACGGTCTCTTTTCCCATTTGCTTCGCAACTGCTCGCGCCATTTCAGCTGTTTCCTCACTAGTTTCTAGCCCTTTAATCACTTCAATAAGAGGCATTTTATGAACAGGATTAAAGAAATGCATCGCAATAAGTTTGTTAGGACGATTCGTATAAGAGGCAATTTCAGTTGGACTCATCGTAGAGGTATTAGTCGCAAAATAGCAGGTTTCTTTCGCATATGTGTCTATCTTTTGAAAAATATCTTTTTTAATGGCCACTTTTTCAGGAACCGCTTCAATAATTAAGTCAGCATTCTTGGATGCTTTTTCTAAATCCGCTGAAAAAAACAATCTTTCCAAACTGGCTTCTTTTTCTTCTATTGTTAGCTTTTTTCTCTCCAACCCTTTTTGAAAAATAGCCTCAATTTCGTTTTGTGCGGATGTTAGTATGGACTCCTCTACGTCTACAATGGTCGTTTGAAACCCACCTAGAGCTGCAACATAAGCTATACCTCTTCCCATCACACCTGATCCTATCACAACGATGTTATTAATCATTTTTTTCACTCCTTTAAATCGGTATCGCCTTAGTTTTGCAATAAAACCCCACTATTGACTAAAGCCAAAGTGGGGATGAAGGTAGTTAAAAATTAGATTCCAAATGGATTTAAAGGACGATTTCCATAATAAGAAACAATACTTTTCGTTTCCGTATACAAATCTAGGGTTTCGATGCAAAGTTCTCGGCCAAAACCAGACTGCTTATAGCCTCCAAATGGTGTTCCAGGAAATGCTGAGAATGGACAGTTAACCATGACGATTCCCGCTTCAATTCTTTTCGACACTCTGGTTGCTTTCGCATAATTAGTAGTCCAAATAGCCGACCCAAGACCATAATCACTATCATTCGCAAGCTTAATCGCTTCTTTTTCATCTTTAAACGGCATCACGACAACAACTGGTCCAAAAATTTCTTCTTTCACCACTGTCATATCATGATTCACGTCAGTAATAATGGTTGGTTCATACCAATAACCATTTTCATAACCGGCAAGCTGGGCTACTCTACCTCCGGAAGCAATCGTAGCACCTTCGTCTACTGCTGAAGTGATATATCCTTGAATCACGTCGAGTTGTTCCTCACTTATCACAGCACCAATATGTGTGTCTTTGTCAAAAGGGTTACCTAACTTAAGTTTTTTCGTTTTCTCAACAAATTTTTCCATAAATGCCTCATAGATGTTTTCATGAACATACAATCTTGAACGGGCTTCACATGATTGACCTGTATTATAGAAAATGCCGAATAACGAACCATCAACAGCCGCATCTAAATCCGCATCCTCAAACACGATATTTGGGGATTTCCCACCCAGCTCAAGAGTGACCCGCTTTAATGTCTGGGAGGCTTTCCCCATAATGTCTTTTCCGATTGGCGTCGATCCAGTAAAGGCTACTTTATCCACATTATCGTGCTCCACTAGATAGTTTCCAATGGTAGAACCAGATCCTGGAAGAATATTGACGACACCCTCGGGCACTCCCGCCTCAATGCAAATTTCACCAAGAACTATGGCCGTTAACGGCGTTAAAGAGGCCGGTTTCACGACGACTGAACAACCAACTGCAATGGCCGGAGCAATTTTCCAAGCAGCCATCATTAACGGATAATTCCACGGAATAATTTGTGCACAAACACCTATTGGTTCTTTTTCTGTGATATTTTGAAACTGACCAGGTACATTATTCACGGTACCTCGATGACCAACAATCGCCCCTGCATAAAATTCAAAATCTTCGATCGCTTGCATTACTTGTCCTTGAGCAGCTGATAAGCTCTTTCCACTATCTAAGATTTCAAGTTCAACTAATTCATTGAATCTTGCTCTCATAATTCCAGCAATTTTATTTAATACACGAGAACGCTTATTAACAGGGCTTTTTTTCCACTTCCCGTAGTCAAACGCTTGACGAGCAGCCATAACAGCTTTTTCAGCATCCTCAATCGTTGCCTTTGCTACTGTAGCGATTTCCTCCCCAGTGGCAGGATTATAGGTAGACACCGTCTCTGATGAGTCAACCCTTTCCCCATTAATTATCATGCTATAGTGCTTTCTTTTCATCTCTAGTTTCACGAAGCTTGATTCTTTTACTGTTGCCATATCGATCGTCTCCTTTTCCTGTCTTTTCTTTAGGTTAATTGCCACCTACTCTAAGAAAAATCATCCATATTGAAGGCTATTTATTTACAAGATTTATAAGTTCGCATTCTTTTGATAAGACGATATCCAATTGTGGATAATCATGATGAATGTGACTGACCTATAATTTACTGCCGAATTTTTCCGGTGACACTAGCAGCAAGTCATACAAAAATAACCTTATTAAACCCTTTTATTTACCCGAAAAATTTGATTTCCGTTTTTCAATAAACGCGTGAACTCCTTCTCGATGATCCTTTGTCAAGCCAGCAATTCGTTGTCCTTGCGCCTCTTTTTCTAAATATTCATTAAAATCACTATGCCAGCTTTGTCTTAAAGATCTCTTAATCAGCCCGATCGCTTTCGTAGGTTTATTAGCTATCGCCTCAGCAAAAGCAGTTAATTCCTCCTGCCACTGTTCTCCTTCAACAACTCTAGTAACTAGCCCTAAATTTTTTGCTTCCTGAGCTGAGATTTTATCCCCCATTACGGAAAGTTCAAGTGCTTTCGCATGACCAATTAAACGCGGAAGATAGTATAAATTTCCTGAGTCGGGGATTAGTCCAACATGTATGAACGCTTGAACTAAGCTTGCTTTTTCATTCATAAGGCGAAAGTCGCAAGCGAGTGCCAAGCTTAGTCCTGCCCCCGCTGCTACTCCATTGATTCCAGCAACTATCGGTTTCTCGCAGCTTGCCAGTTCCCTCATCATCGGAGCATAGCGATTTCTTAAAACATCTCCATGATTCATCTCCTCGTTCACACCACTTAAATCTTCACCCGAGCAAAAAGCTCGACCTTCTCCAGAGATGACAATACAGCGAACATCCGCTGACTTCGATGATTCCTTAATCGCTTTGGTAACTTCTTTGTTTAATAGCTCTGTAAATGCATTTAATTTCGTAGGACGATTAAGGGTAATCCAAGCCACAGCGTTACGGACTTCATATTTAATGCTTTCAAACATACTATGTACCTCCTTATCGTCCACGATAATCTGGTTTTCGCTTTTCTTGGAAAGCCTTCATTCCTTCTTTTTGATCTTCTGAAGAAAAGAGAATGGCAAAGTTTTTCCTCTCAAACTTCATCCCTTCCTCGACAGACACATCGACCGCCTTTAAGGTCGCTTCTTTAATAAGACGGACGGAAAGTGAGGGTTGTGCAGCAATTTTTCGAGCTACCGCAATCGTCTCTTCTACTAATAATTCCTTTGCAAATGTCCGGTTCAGCACGCCCAATTTTTCTGCTTCCTTCGCCATCATTCGTTCACCTGTTAGTAGCCACTCCATCGCTCTTGTTTTTCCGATTAATTTGGTTAATCTTTGTGTGCCACCAGCACCAGGCATAATGCCTAGTGTGACCTCTGGAAAGCCAAACTCTGCGTCATCAGAAGCGAATAATAGGTCGCAGCATAACGCGAGCTCAAATCCGCCACCTAGTGCGAACCCCTGAACAGCTCCGATAATTGGTTTTTTGATTTCGGCGATATGATCCCAGTCTCTAAATTGATTCATTAGCTCTAAATCAACCGCTCCAACATTCGCCATCTCATCAATGTCTGCTCCTGCTGCAAAGGCTCGCCCTTTTCCTAATAGGACCATGACTTTCACGTTGGCATCTCGATCATACTTCTCTAAGCAATAGAGAATTTCTGATACCATCTCTTTATTAATCGCATTTAAGACGTGGGGACGATTTAGTTCAATAAAACCTAAATCACCTTCAACCCACGATTCGATATGTTGAAAGCTACTCATTCATTTCTTCACCAATCATTAATGTGACTAAATCACCCGCAAACGACATTAGATCTTTTCCAGAAGCTTTAGCCTCATCCGTTTTCATCGCAGCTTTTAAAGCTTCATGGCTGTCATAATACATTTCACACATGAGGTAGTACTTACCTTCTCCTCCCATTGGTGAGCCGACGATTTTTGTCACCTCCATTTTTTGTAATCCTGGAATTTCAGCAGTAATCGGGCCATGTGTTCCAAAGTAGTGTTCATCAAATTTCTCTTTATTCTCCGGATGCTTGTATAGTGCAATCATTTTAATCATTAAAAACTCTCCCTTTTTATAGTTTTTTACATAACCGTCGAGATCGGCTTCATCGCTTCAAACGGATTTTTACACTTTTTACAATACAAAATACTTCGGCAAGCAGTGGGACCAAATAGATTATCTAGCGTCGTATAGGTAGATCCGCAAAACGGACAGTCTACATGCCAACTCCCTATATCTTCGAAGAATCGAGGTGGGGGTGCGATTCCAAACTCCTTCAATTTCTCTCGACCGACTTCACTAATTCGGTCAGATGTCCACGGGGGTGAATGTAAAAATATAACTTTTACATTTTTAATCTCTTTCCTTTCATTCAACGCTGTTTCTACATTTCTCTTAATAATGTCCAAGGCTGGGCAGCCCATAAAAGTTGGAAGCAAATGTACTTCTACTTCTTGACCTTGAACTAAGATGGTTTCGACCATACCTAGCTCCACAATACTTATAGAATCAATTTCTGGATCTTTTACTTGTTGCAGTGTTTTGATGATGGTTTCTTTCAATGTCCTCATCCTTTACCAACTTGCTGTCCTGTCTAATTCATAAACCTCGCTTAGTGTTTCAAGAGCTGAAGCAAGATCCGATGTATGCTCCTGCATACGTCCTTGACCACCTTGTGCAGAAAAATGCTTCGGTAAGTGTAGATTGATTGCTTGAAAAACCGGCTCAACTAAGTATGTCCAGCGTTTCCATAACTCATGTTGAGTCGAAATAAAACCAAGCGATACCATCTTCGCTTCCATTGGTCCGAGTGACATTACGTCTGCAAACTCTTGATGAACACGATCTGAGGCTTCTATCATTCGATCCCGACTATCCTCACTCGCATTGAATAATTGAATTATCCACGTTTTCCAGTGAAGATAATGGTAGGAAAGTTCCATATTAATTTTCACTGCAATATGAGCTAGTGGCTGATAGCTCGATTGCTTAAGAGATTCAATTTTCGCTTTTTTCCAGCTTGTATAATAAAAATTCCTTGCAACCGTAAAAGCCCAATCATATCGCGGTTCTTCAAGATATGTGCCTGGTCCATTGACCAATTCTAGTAATACTGCGTTTCGTCTTTCCTTTACAGAACGCCCATGAGCAAGATCATTTGCCTCTCCCTCTCCAAGCTCTGATAAAAGTTCATATAGCATCGTTGCGTGTCCCATAGTGTCTTGGTTAATGGATGAAAAGGCGACATCTTCTTCAATATGTGGTGCAAGCCCCAACCATTCAGAACCACGGTATGCATGAATAAAATCATCATCCGCCAACTGATATATCAACTCAAATAGGGCAACTTTCTCAACATCATGATTGCTTTCAACTGTCTTAGTCATTGTTTTTTCAATTTCCCTCCCCATGACAAAATTTCCTCCTCATCTAGCATCCCTTGCTCATACCGACGCCATTTCTTCTTTAAGTAACCATATCCCTTCGTTGTGCGGTAGTCCTTGTTATCTAAACGAGGTAAAGTTTCCCTTTCCGCTGAATTCATTTTCCGGACATCGTCACGCTTCACAACCCAAATATCTGCGACAGGCTCTCGGCGCATGAAATTTTCTTGTGCCAATACTAATGCCATATCATGATTAGGGGCTAATAAACTAAATTGATATTGCATTGGAGCAGTGTCGGACTTTTTACTGAACACCTCAAATTCTTGATAAAAACCTTTGCTCATTTCCTCACCTCTCTCATCCACCTTAGCTTAATGCCTTCCTTACCCAGTCATTATTTTCATAAGAAAGTTGCCTCAAACGAAGCCGTTCCTTTGATTTTGGTCCTTTATTCCGAATAATTTCCTTAAAGCGGGTCCAATCTGGTTGTTTATAAATCCAACATTCTTTGCCTTCATCATAATGCATGGTTTTATCAGGTAGAGTTAGACCAAGTGAAAGCATTCTTGGCACATATTTAGTAAAAAAATCTTGGCGTAATTCTTCATTCGATTTCGTCCGAATATTGTATTTCATCGTGATATCTTGTTTAGATGATCCGGTAGTAGTTGCATCTCCTGGACCAAAGAACATTAATAATGATTCCCACCATCTATCCACGGATTCTTGTACTAATTTCTTCTGTTGTGAAGTCCCCTCAGCTAGCGCCATAATAATTGCTTCACCATGTTGAGCATGAAAGACTTCCTCTGCACAAATGCGCTTTAGAGCCCTTGCATATGGACCATAAGAGGCCTGAAGCATATTTGTTTGAGTGATGATTGCCGCCCCATCTACTAACCAGCCAATCAGCCCAGCATCTCCCCATGTGGGTGCTTCCATATGAAAAACATTATGAAACTTTAAATCTCCTGAAAATAAGTCCTGCATGATATCTTCTCTTGTTCTCCCATAAGGCTCCATTAAATCCTCGGCAACACGAAGAAGTAGCTGTCCATGCCCCATTTCATCTTGTACCTTAGCCATAATCCCTAATTTTCTCCGCAGAGTAGGCGCCTTTGGAACCCATTCTTTTTCAGGCAATGCTCCCATTATTTCACTGATTCCGTGCATCGATATAAGTTTGATAAGAGTTTTCCGGTATTCCTCTGGCATCCAATCGTCTGCCTCGATTTTTTCTCCTGCTTGAACTCGTTGAAGAAAAAGTTCCTGTTTTTCTTCTTCTGTCAAATCATCAAATGAAAGAACTGGGTTCATAGATATCCTCCTTTTTGTAAGCGTTATCATTATGAAGCATCAAAAGAGGAGTACTCCCGGTTCCACAATAGGTTTCGCTTTTGCAACTGAACCTTCGCAAACCTTCCAAGTATTCACCTCTTTTATATAACGTTAAAAATTCGAACTACGTAATTATCGTAATATTCATTTAATGACAAGATACCTTGAATAGAAAAAAAAGTCAACTTATATTCTGAAAATTTTAACTTTTAGGAACTTTATCTCATGAGATGTTCTTTCATCTTGACATTAAAAATTATGGTAAGCATTACTTCTAAGAGAGATGATTCATTTTTACAATTGTTAGGGAACGAAACTAATCAAATAGCCATATCAAGTTTTTTCTGTTCAATATAGGGAATAGAAGTACTAATTAGGAGGTAATGACTATGAAAAAATTAGTAAGAAGTGCAATTAAGTGGGCGCCCATTATTTATCCGATTGCAAAAAAGATGGCAAATAAGCGTAAATCAAAGAGTGCCAAAACAACGTATACAAAAGCATAAGATAGGCATATGAAAAAACGCCATCTCCCAAAAGGAGAAAGCGTTTTTTTTTAGTCGAAATGAGGAAAGAAAAGTGTGTTTCCATCCGTTTTTACATGCTAGAACAACAAAGCATGCGAAAAGAGCCTTTTATAAAAACCGATCTTTCCATTCTGGTTTGGGTAGCATACAATTTTCTGTCTTGCCAAACCAACGATAGCGACGCTTTGCAATCCATTTATACATAACATCTCGAATAGGTTTGGGAACGATAATAAACACATACAAGAGTGGCCATATTCCCCTTAATTCTTTGGCTATTTTAAGCGCTGCTGTAGAATGAGTGAAGATGGTATCATTTTGCAAAAGAATGATAGAATCTACTTCATCCAATTTTGAAGGTAATAGGTTAGAGGCCGTTTCAGATTGTAAAGAAGAAAAGTGAAATATTCGCTTGTGGTCTCGTTTCAAAATAAATTGAACCGATCCTTGACAAAGCGAACAAACACCGTCGAAAAATACAATAAAATGATTCATCATCTTTCTCCTTTTTTCTTTTTATTATAGGCTCTTTTCGCATACATTGTGTCTTTTTCATCTGATTTTCGACTAAATCCACCATTTCACCGTTGATTTCCATCTAAAACAGACAAAAACTGACTCTCGCCCAGAAGAGTCAGCTTTCAAAAGATATATTAGGCAAATTTATTTTCCATTTGGCCAGAATGTCCTTTGCCTTTTAGTATTTTATTTTGAATCATTGTTTTAATAGCAGGTTGCACCCAGTAATCTAATCCAAATTTACCTGCATTGGCACCAGCAACAATTATAAAGATTCCAATTAAGAGCATCATTGGATTTGTAGAAGTAGTTCCACTAAATAAGAATGCAAAGTTCATCATCATTCCAAAGAATACAGCAGCAGTAGTTAAGCAACCAAGAAGTAATCCTAATCCGATTAAGAATTCGCCCCAAGGAACTAACACATTGAAAAGTCCCACATTTGGTATAGCAAAGCTATCTAGGAAGCTGGCCCACCAACCTTGAACGGCAGGATGATCACCACTAGCTTTACCAACTGCACCTTGTAAAAATCCACCTGCATCAAATCCGCCAGTTATTTTACCCCAGCCTGCAGTTATCCAAGTATACCCTAAGTATAAGCGAAGTGCTGTTAAGATGTACGCTGCAATTTTGTTTTCTCTTAAAAATTGTACAAACATGATAAATCCCTCCAGTATGAATGTTGAGGTTTGTGAAACATCTCACATATAGTTTAATAAAATATTATAGCTACAACTCTTAAGACTATCCGTCGAAAGTTTGTGAAGTATTTCACTTACTCTTTATACTCTTAATATACGCCCCTTCTATCTCTTTTGCAATGGAGTTCACATATTGTTCAATAAGATTTTTCACATTGATATGAAATTTACATTATGTACAGTGAATATGATTTAAATCCTATGAAATTAAAATTTCCTCCACATATATCCTCCTTCAGATTCAGCCACCTACCCGATTATTTTTAATCAGTCCACCGTATCTTCCGATCAATTTTTCATCACTTCATCTCGTAATATGCCTCTCAAAAACATTCCTCAATCCAGGCAAAAAAGACTGCTTTGTAACAAGCAGCCTGATCTTTTTTCTACTTTTATGAAGCATAAACCGACAAGATCTCTGTAAGTGAGACAGCACCCGTACTTGCATAAACAAGATCTGCCTTCTTAAAGGATTCCTTCGGTCCAATCGCCACCGCAAACATACTTGCTCCTTTTATAGCTTCGACTCCTGCAACTGCGTCCTCTACACCGATACAGACCCTTGGATCAACCTGCAAGAGTTCGGCTGCTGTCAGAAAGATCTCTGGATTTGGTTTTCCTTTTGCAATCTTATTTGAATCGACAATAACATCAAACTCATCTTTTAATCCTAATGCTTCCATGACAGTAATAGCATTTTTACTTGCGGATGCAAGTCCGAGTTTAAGACCTTTCTCTTTGATCTCTAGAATAAATTCCTTCATCCCAGGCAGGATATCGGATGGCGCTATTTCTTTAATCAGAGTTAAATAATGATCATTTTTTTTCGCAGCCAGCCCTTGCTTCTCATCATCAGTAAAATCGTGTTCACGATTACCCAACAAAAGAATCTTTTCTAATGACTCCATGCGGGAAATCCCTTTTAGCTCTTCATTATGCTCACGAGTAAAGGTAATATTCACATCATTGGCAAGAGCTTGCCATGCTAAGAAGTGATACTCTGCCGTATCTGTAATCACACCATCTAAGTCAAAAATAAATGCTTGAACTAGTTTTTCCATGCTTTTCCTCCTCTTATTGAGCGATTGAAATGGTTATTTTTCCATTTTTTTCTAAAATTATTTTTTCTTCAAAAAGCAGCATCTCTAGCTCTGGACCTTCTTGTGAGATCGTGACATTGTCTTTAGTTACTTCAACCTTGAGAATAGATTCACGGTACACAATGTTAAAAGCGTAACGATCCCAAGCTTTTGGAATAAATGGGGCAAAAGACAAGATTTCATTTGCTGTTCTCATGCCTGCAAAACCTTGGACAATCCCTAACCAAGAGCCCGTCATACTCGTGATATGAAGTCCGTCTTCTGTATCGTTATTGTAGTTATCTAAATCCAAACGAGCGGTACGATGATACATTTCATATGCTTTTTCTTCTTTTCCTAATTCGGCCCCTAAAATAGCATGAATGGACGGAGAAAGGGACGATTCATGGACGGTCATCGGTTCGTAAAAATCAAAATTTCGTCGTTTTTCTTCGAGTGTAAACTCATGATTTAAGAAGTATAATCCTTGTAGGACATCTGCTTGCTTAATAAAGCAACTTCGTAATATTTTATCCCATGACCATTTTTGATTTAATGGTCGTTCTTCTGGATTCAGTTCATCTGCTATCATCAAATCTTTATCAAGGAAGGTATCGTGTTGAACAAATACACCCAGCTCTTCATCATAAGGCAGATACATTTTCTTAGCGATTTCGCTCCATTTTCCTTGCTCTTCCTCTGTAATATTGAGTGCGTCGACTTGTGAGGTCTCATTTACCTCTTTTAAGTAGTTGATGACCTCAGATGTATATTGAAGTGTCCACTGTGCAATACGATTTGTGTACCAGTTATTATTTACATTGTTTTCGTATTCGTTCGGACCCGTCACTCCGTGCATCATGTAAACGTCTTTTTTCTTTTGATAATGTACACGATCTGCCCAGAACCGGGAAATACCAGTTAAGACGTCGATCCCATATTCATGGAAGTAAGTCTTGTCCCCTGTGTAATTAACATAGTTGTACACAGCATAAGCAATGGCCCCGTTACGATGGATTTCTTCAAACGTAATCTCCCACTCATTATGACATTCGATTCCGTTAAACGTGACCATTGGATAAAGAGCGCCTTTAAGTCCTTGTTGACCTGCATTATGATAGGCTCCGTTGAGTTGGTTATGACGATAGACTAACAAATTACGAGCTACTTCTGGCTTTGCTGTTGAAAGATAAAGGGGAAGGGCATAGGCTTCTGTATCCCAATAGGTGGCTCCACCATACTTTTCTCCTGTGAAACCTTTGGGTCCGATGTTTAAACGAGCGTCTTCCCCGTAGTAAGTAGAGAATAGTTGAAAAAGATTAAAGCGAATGCCTTGCTGGGCGTCTGCTTCACCATCAATTTCAATGTCGGCAATTTCCCAACGAGCTAGCCAGCCTTGTTTATGTTCTTGTAAAAGCTGTTCAAATCCTTTATCCAATGAACGGGCTAACACTTCCTCCCCTGTTCGAACAAGTTCTTCTTCTTTATAATCCCTATCCGTCGTTATCGCAATGTATTTATACAGGGTG
The DNA here is from genome assembly GCF_037024155.1 of Bacillus sp. 2205SS5-2. Taxonomy (NCBI): domain Bacteria; kingdom Bacillati; phylum Bacillota; class Bacilli; order Caryophanales; family Bacillaceae; genus Bacillus; species Bacillus spongicola. The sequence goes on along the minus strand of NZ_JAYKTS010000003.1, from coordinate 215,164 downwards.
ACAGATTCGCCTTCCTTCACGTTTACGTTCACTCTTGTTTCAACATATTCCTGTTTCGCATTGTGAGAAACATGGTTAACTGCCTCATCTACAACAACTTTCATCGTTGTCGCGACTTGGAAAGTAGGCGTCCCAAATGAGTTATCCACCGTTTTCATCACAAGACTACCTTCATAATCAGCAGACGTTTTGCTAACTTCTAACCAGAAATCTTCTTCATAGTTGGAGTCCTTATTTCGAATTTCACCGTCTAAATAGGGTACAAATGTCACTTCACCTGAATAATTTTTTGCTGTCACTTTGTATTGAATAGCTGCTAATTCACTTTCGGCAATAGATAAAAAACGAACGACTTCAACTTCTGTTTCATTATTAGATTGAACGATTGTAAATTTACGGGTAAGTATACCATGTTTCATGTCTAACTCACGGTAAAATTCCGTTACATCTGCTGTGTTTAAATCAAGTTCAATTCCATCAATAAACACATTAATTCCGATATAGTTCGTCGAGTTAACTACTTTTCCAAAGTAATGAGGATAACCATTCTTCCACCAGCCCACACGTGTCTTATCTGGGAACCAAACTCCAGCTACATACGATCCTCTATGGAAATCGCCAGTGTATGTTTCCTCAAAGTTTCCACGCATTCCCATATGTCCATTTCCTAAACTCATCATACTTTCTGCAAGGCGAAAATCGTCTTGATGTAGAGATGTTTCGATTATTTTCCAATTATCTATTTCAAAAAGTCTTTTCAATATATTTCACCCTTTTCTCGATATTGTGCAAACGGTTCCACACTATCCCAAAAAAAATAATAAAGCATGCCCACCTCTATTGTAAAGGATTTCATTAAAAATAAAACCAAAAATTATTACATTTTTAAAACAAATGTCATTTTGCTAATTTCCCCTTCAAAAACAATAGATATAATGAATTTATGAATGTTGTCATATGTAGTAAAACGAAGCAAGATCATTCCCATGTTGATTAGTATTTTTATTCCGCTAAAAAAGGAAAAAGAAGCTTCCATTTACTACTAATAAAGGAATCGCAAATATATTTTGTGTACTTTAAAGGCTCTTTTCGTATACATTGTGGATATTTAATCCTATTTTTGATTGACTTTTTCATTTTACTGTTGCATTCCATCAAAAATAGACTGATTCGAAAAGCAACAAACTTTGCGAAAACAGCCATTTTAAAAGGACAATAGGCTCCCTGCCATCATTGTCCTTTTTCACTCTATTAAACTGTCGCCATTTCTTTCGTTATACGTTCTGGTTTATGATAAAGGTAACCTTGACCATATTGAACACCAAGATTACGAAAGAAAGTGGCTTCTTCTTCGCGTTCGATTCCTTCTGCAATAATATCTACATTTTGAGAAGACCAATACTGAACTAAAGCCGTCATCATGTACTGACGATACGGATCTGACTCAATATCTTTCACCAGCTCACGATCAATTTTCACAAAGTCAGGTTGCACCATACTTAAGGTGTGTAGCCCGGAGTAGCCTTTACCGATATCATTAACAGCAATTTTCATCCCATAGCTTCTCAATGTTTTCATCCGATTCATTACTTGTTGCTTTGTATACCCTTCAAGACCTTCACGTTCAGAGAGCTCTAAAACAACCCTTGAAGAAGACTTTTTGATTGCAGGTAAACAGTCTTCCCATTCCTTCGAAAATAAGGTGGATAAGTGTATGTTGACGAATAAAAAATGTGGCTGTTTTAGTGGAGAATGAGATGATGCTCTCCTCAAGGCGAGTTTTAACACATGAGTGTCCACTTTATGAATTTGCCCATGACTAGCTGCAAAAGAATAAAATTGATCTGGTGAGTGAAATTCTGTTGAAGAATTTGGACGATTTAACAACTCGAAAGCTAAAACTTCTTTATTTTGAAGTGAAACAATACTTTGAGCATAAGTCTCAATTTCTTCATGTTTTAAGAGAAAACTAACTCTTTCCATCATTTTACTGCAATCCGATTTATTTTTAGAAAATAGTAATTTTAGCATCCTAATCCCCCTTTTTCTCTATCTTCTTTAAGTATATCAAGAAAAGAACTTGAAGATGTAGAAATAAAATGTTACTATTAAGTCACACATTAAAAGTTACCTTTTAGTCACATATAAGAAGGGTGAGAGACTTCATGGATGATAAGGAGCTAATCATTTTATTTAAAGCACTCGGTCATCCCATTAGAATGAAAATTCTTGATTTAATCAAGGATGGCCCAAAAACAACAGGGGATTTAATTAGTTTTTTTCCTGAAGTCAGTCGATATGCCGTCATGAAGCATCTCAACTTATTAGAGAGCTCTTCATTGATTTCTATACGGCGCGAAGGACGAACAAGATTAAACTATCTCAATGCCACTCCTTTACAGTATTTACAGGAAAGATGGGTTTCCAAATACCAAGAGAATGACGCTAGATCCTTGCACTTATTAAAGAATATAGTAGAAGAAAGGGCGATTCCAATGGAACAAGAAGGCTTAGTATTAGATTCATTTAAAATTGAGCAAGAGGTTATGATTAACGCTTCAAAGGAAAAGGTATTTGAGGCGTTAACAACTCAGATTGATTCTTGGTGGGCATACCGACTTTGCGGTGACTCATCCAAACTTTCGTTTCAACCCACAATTGGTGGAAGCTTCTTAGAAACTGGAAAAGATGGATCAGGTGCTCTTTGGGGAACAGTCACTTATCTCAAAGAAAATGAAGAGATTCGTTTAAACGGGGTACTTGGCATGCATGGAGCAGTCAATAGTGCTTATACGTATCGTCTCAAGGAAAATGGCGATTCCACGGTCCTTTACTTATCTCATCATGCTGCAGGACTTTTAAACCCAGAATGGCATCAACAACATGCAGCAGGTTGGCAAGAATTATTAGGTAGGTTCCTAACACAATTTGTCGAAGAAGGAAAACCTTACACAAAATGAAAAGCGTAAGGCGCCCGTTTACCGGCGACCTGCATAAGACTGGGACTGACCCTGAGGCGTTCTTTGCCTCATGACAGGGCCTGGCTTATGACCTCGAGCCGGTGGCGCCTGAAGCTAGACTCTTGAAAAGCGTAAGGCGCCCGTTTACCGGCGACCTGCATAAGACTGGGACTGACCCTGAGGCGCTGATTAGTTGAATTGACGGCTATCCTAAAAAAAAGGCATAATGCCTGTTTTTTTCTATTCACAAGGTTTATCCCAAAGAATATACCCCATTTTTCACTCTTTTTTTTATTACCATTCAATCATTGATAGTACGTCTTTCATTACACCTACCATTACAATTAGTTGAGGTAAAGTAAAACCTTACCCGCTTGTAAATAGTTGTTTCACCAAATTAACTGGAACTATGATACATTTCTCTTGTAAGATTGTATGAGAAGGAGTTGAACACATGCCAAATATTTGGACTCATATTATTTTTGCCGAAAAACTTTCAGATGAACTTCCTTTACTTTCTTTTTCTAAGGAAGAACAAGCTTATTACCGTTATGGTTCCCAAGGACCAGACCCCTTCTTTTATCACAATTTTTGGCCTTGGAAGAAGTCTACCGTTCCACAAATTGGTTTAAACATTCATTATCAGCATTGCGGTCCATTCTTGATGAACATGATTATGGAAGGAAAAAAGGCTATAGATTCGCGCATAAATGCCTATATTTTAGGATTTATAACGCATCATATTCTTGACCGAACAACTCACCCCTATATTATTTATCGATCCGGAGAAGAGAGATATAAGCATCAGCTTCTAGAAACGACGATTGACACGTTGATGGTGAAACGTATACGCCACCTCGACACATGGGAACATCCCGCTTATAAACAAATATATGTAGGAAAAACAATTTTAGATTCCCTAGAATCCTTTTTACAACAATTAATAAAAATACACTTCCCAGACAGCTTAACTAATATTCCAACTCATTTTGTTAATGAATCCTACCAAGATATGCTTAAAGCATTCACCTTTTTCCATGATCCTTCTGGACTAAAAAACAAATTACTTTTTGGGAAAATCACTCCGTTTTCCCACCGAAAAAGCTTTCCAAAAGCAGATTATTTAAATGAAAAAAAGCTAGAATGGCTACATCCAACTGATGATCAGGAAACAAGTTGTTCTTCCTTTTTAGAGCTTTTCGAAGAAGCACTTCATGAGGGTAAAGAAATTCTTTTGCAAGTCCAAGAATACTGGTTAAAAGATGATTTGGGCATCCTCTCTGAACTAAAAGACAAAATAAAAAATGTCTCCTATGATACTGGAAAAGATAGTTCAGTTCGAGATCAACTTCTTTACTTTGATCCGATTGTGTAAAGGGGATTTTGGCTTCTGTTTTTTGGAGTGTTATTTTGGGTGAAGTTATTATTTTTCTGACACTAGAAATGGGTTAGTGAAGACAGTAAAAAGCCTGATTCTCTCAGGCTTTTTTATTTTATTACGGCATTCTAGATTGCACTTCCTGACACACCTCATCTGTGCTCAAACCTTTGGCTTCTATCACAGAAGCTTTTGTTACCGCAGTTTGAACTCCCGAGACATTTGAATCCAATCCAGATACCACACAACATTCGCAGCCTTGTGCATCAACTTCTTGATTTAGTTCTACTACTTGGTGACCTTGTTGTCTGAGGGCATCCATTACATTTGTGAGCGATTGTTCAACTCCTACTTTTGCCATTCATCACACCTCCCATCCTCTGCTATTTTTAGAGGAAGAAGGTGTTTTTATACATCCAATAATAAATCCAATCAATGGCGTACATCTACACATTCGAATGACCGGAGTTAGCCCTTATTTATTCATTTTCCTTCGAAGTGTTTCGAATAATTACGAAAATCTCGCCATTCAGCAGGTAATAAGTCTTGATAAGTTTTTGTTAAAAAACGATCATCCATTAAGATTAATCTCCCCGAATCCTCTTCTGTCCTGATTAAACGCCCTCCTGCTTGAAGAATTTTATTCATACCAGGATAGGTATAAGAATAATGAAAGCCATTTGTTTCTTTTTCATTGAAATAGTTCATAATCAAATCTCGTTCCAAGCTCAACATGGGGAGCCCGACTCCTACTACCATAACACCGATCAATCGATCTCTTGTTAAATCAATTCCTTCTGAAAAGACTCCGCCGAGGACGGCAAACCCAATATGAGCTTTGGTTGGCTTTTGTACAAAAGAAGATAAATACTGTTCCCGTTCATTCTCTGTCATCCGATTTGACTGCAAAATCTTCGTATAGGAATCTTCTTCAGGTACTGCCTCCCACACTAAATTCATATAAGCATACGACGGGAAAAACACTAAGTAGTTGCCAGCTTTTGATCTCAACTCTTTCTGAATTGTATTTACGATGGCCTTTACCGAAGCTGCCCTGTGTTGATATCTTGTCGATAGTGATTGAATAGATACATCCAGCTTGTCCTTATCAAAAGGAGAAAGAATTTTTAGTGTAAAGTCTTCTTCACTCCCCCCAAGCATATGAAGAAAGTACGCGCTTGGTTGCAACGTGGCAGAAAAGTACACGGTCGACTTAAATCCTTTTCGAACAGAAGCTAATGAAGTAGAGGGATCCAAACAGAATAATTTCACCACAACTTCCTTGCGCTGATCCTCTGCATAAAACACATGACCTTTTTCACTCAATTCAAAAATACGTAAAAAGCGAGTAACTTCAAAATACGTTTCTAACAACATTCCATACGCTGTCTCTTCTGAATAGAACGGAAGCACTCTTTCTGCTTCTGTTCTAAATTTCAATAACAGCTCATACAAAGCTTCATCTTTTTCTTTTCTCAAATAGGTCCCACGATTTTCACACTGCTTTCTGATACTAATAAAATAGGTGTTTATCTCTTTAGCAGTGTTTGCTAATGGTTTATTTTGATGTTGATAAGACCGTCTCAAATCTAAAAAAACCGATTTTCGAAGACTTGCCGAAAACATTTCCCGTCCACGATCCACAAGATTATGAGCCTCGTCTACTAAAAGGGTCGTGCTCTTTTTTTGTTCTTCCCACAAGCGCTTTAATGAAGCACGAGGATCAAAAATATAATTATAATCACAAATAATTCCATCGGCACTATATGCTAAATCAAGAGAAAATTCAAACGGACAAACTCGATGCTTCAATGCATATTGTTCAATCACAGACCGCGTTAAAGCTTGTTCATTGGCTAGAATATCTAGTATTGCCTCATTGATTTTGTCATAATAGTCAGCAGCGAATTCACAATACTCTTTATGACAAAGTGTTTTTTCTTTGAAGCACATTTTGTCTTTAGCAGTTATCGTCACAATTTTTGATTTTAATCCTTCTGCCTCTAGTAGAGCCAACGTTTCTTCTGCTGTCGTTCTCGTTATTGTTTTTGCGGTCAAATAAAAGAAGCGCTCAATATGCCCCTCACCCATCGCTTTTACAGTTGGAAAAAGCGTCGAAATGGTTTTTCCAGTTCCTGTTGGCGCATTAGCGAATAAATTTTTTCCTTCTTTCACCACTTTAAATACAGCACCGGCTAATTGCCGTTGATTCTTTCTGAAAGAAGAAAAAGGAAATGATAGAGTCTGAATACTTTTTTGTCTTTCCTCAATGTGAGTGAGCTTCCAGTGAGCAAAAGGAACATATTTCCTGACTACCTCTTGCACAAAATTACAGAGCTCAGAGAAGGAATAATGAACTTGAAATTGTTTAATTTCTTCAGAATCTACATGAATATACGTAAGCTGAACGTTCAATCCATCGAGTTGATTTTGCTTCGCATACATATAAGCATAAAATTTCCCCTGTGCCCAGTGAACAGGATAGTCATTCTCTTCGATAGTATGCAGATCTCTTCGTGTTGATTTAATTTCATCAATCACTACCTTTCCAGCAGGATAAAGAACCCCATCACACCGCCCTTCTACCGAAAACGATATTCCTTCACAATGAAGATCCTCTTTTAATAAGTATTCTACTTCTGCTGTTTCCTCATATTTCTTTTGCACCTTTTGATGTAGTCTTGTTCCCTCCGTCAATGTGTTGGAAGAACGAAACCTTGCATCAATGCTCCCACTACGAAAAACATATTCCACTAACGACCGAACCGCTACTTTCATCTTCATAAAATCATCACCTAATACGAATGTTTGTTTCCATTATAACAGGATAAAAATATATTTAGATACCACAAAAGGCAGGGGCTCGCCCTAATCCTGCATGCATCTGTTGTTTAAAGGCGAAAGTTCTGTCATTGATAGTGAAGCGTTATCAGTCTCATACTTACTACCTATTCGAAGTCGCCCTAAACTTTCTAAGTTATATAACATGCCCCTTTTTAGCAAGTCAACTGAAAATATTACTGTCTTTATATTGAAAGAGAGTGATTATTAATATCCAGAAAAAAGAAGAGGCTGGGACATACCTAAATTGACCATTCTTAAAGCCGAATAATTTTTAATTTAATTTAGCGATTTAACTAAAAAACCAAACTATTAGTTGTAAAAATCCCTTTACCTCAGTGAGAGGATTAAGAACTTCATGCACTATCGGTTTGGCTAATTCCCTTAAAGAAATTAATAAATCCCTAGGTGATTACACCTGTTCAAAAATCCAGCTATTTTCTACAATTTTCTTTTCTCAAGTAATTCAATTACCTCACCATCCAATCCTTGAAAAAAAACAATGTTCCAGCCATTATTTAAGGCATATGGTCCTTCAATAGGTGCAATATTTACTTTAGCTAAATGAGTTAGCCAATGATCAATGGATTCCACTTCTAAGCAAAAATGATGATGATTCTTGCATTTTGTTTCTAAAATCAGCTCCAGAATCGCACCGCCATTGCTCATGAGCACAATCTGTTCACCTTTGAACCTAAACTTACTCATTTCTTCAAACCCAAAATTCAGATAAAAACTCATTGAAGCTTCGATGTTTTCCACGAGTATACCAATATGATGTATATTCATTTTGGCACACTCTGTGAGATAATGAGATTCACATCACCAAATTCATGCCACAAATATCCTTGACTTAATGCCTCTTGATAGGACGCCATCAATTGCTTCTCCTTAATTAAGGAGGTGAGAAGATGCAAATGACTTGCTTCCGGTTCATGAAATCCTGTCAACAAGCCATCTACAACGTTTAAGTCGTATCCTTCGTTAATATAGAGAGTGGTTAGTCCTTTCCCTGCCTGTATTTCATCGCCTACATGTCTCGCTGATTCAATGGCTCTTACTACTGTGGTACCTACAGCAATGACTCGTCCACCTCTCTTTTTCGTTTCATTTACTAGCTTTTCTGTTTCCAGTGGTATTTCAAAACTTTCTGGATGTTTAGTAGGGTTTGGCCATTGATCTTCTCCATAATAACTAAGCCCGGTATGCAAAGATAAAAAAGCGAAATTTATTCCCTGGGCTTTTAATTGTTCGAGCAATCTCCAAGAAAAGGCCCTCCCCGCAGAAGGCATTTCAACTGATCCAGGTACAGAAGCAAAAACCGTTTGATAGGCATCAAGTGACCATTGAGATTGAATATATTCATAGCGAATAGGGGCTCCATACGTATACAAATGATTAATAAACGCTTCGCCCTCCATTGAAAAAGAAATTATCTTAAGTGGATGTTCACTTCCGTTTCCAATAATTCTACCTGTAAGATTCCCCTGAAGTAAAAATGAATTCTCAGCACCTTTGTCTTCTCCTTCATAGATTACCAGGCCTTCCCATGTTTCATCTTCCCTCTTTCTTGATAAGTGTATTTTTATTTTCTCCCCCTCTAACACAGCTGGTATGGTTCGGCTATTATTAAAAAGAAGCAAATCCCCCTTTTTCAAAAAATTTCCTAGCTCGCAAAATCTAGCATGAGTAGTGTTTCCTGATTCTGAATCCAATACCAATAAGCGAACATCATCCCGATATCCTCTGATCATTTCTGCAGGTACTGTCGCATTTAAATAGGAAGGTATACGAAAAGAATTTGTCAAAGTATTCACTATTCAACCTCCTCCCACCTAAATGACTGGGCAAGAAAACGTTTACCAGAAACCCCTATTGCTTTTTCTGATATTAAATATAAGAATACATCCACTACATCGGCTGGTTTAGCCAGATCATAATCGCAATTTGGCACTGCACGATCATGCATTTCTGTATCCATTTCACCTGGATCAACCAAATTCATCCTAATATTCGTACCATCTAATTCATCTGCCCATATTTGGGTTAAACCTTCTAAAGCAAATTTCGAAACGCCGTATGCTCCCCATTCCGCAAAGCCAGTACGACCAGCTTCAGAAGTAATATTAAGGATCACACCTGTATCTTTGATAAGCATTCCAGGGAGGACTCGCTTCGTTAGCAAAAATGGATTCATGACATTAACATTCAATACATTCATAAATTCTTTAGCGCTATAATCTCCCAACAGCGTAGGACCTGGTCCGAAAATAGAAGCATTATTAATCAATACATCAATTTCTCCAAAACTAAATTCTACAATAGACACAAACCTTTCTACATCACGTGGATTCGCTATATCAGCTTTAATCGCAATCACTTTTTTCGCACCAAGCTCTTCTGCTTCTTTTTTTACTTTTAGGAGCGCTTCTTCACCTCTAGCGCAAATCGCCAACTGAAAACCTTCTTTTGCGAATGCCAATGTAAGTGCTCTACCTAATCCTCTCGATGCTCCCGTTACCATGATTTTTTTCATTTTCCTTCTCCCTTCAACTTTTCGTTACATTTATTGTAGTAAAAAGAGAAGAAATAGGATTCGGCTAATAGGATAGACTTTTACTCGATCTTTCGTCGGTCACTACCATACGACTATTGACCGACACTTAAACAATTAAGATGATTTCTCACAGACAGTTTATATAATAGCGAAATAACAGTATACACTTGAGTTACAAAGCAGGAAAAAAAGCCATAGAGCTATAGCTCTATGGCTTATCCTGCGAAAAGGGCTTTAGGTTTTCCTAAGTAATATCCTTGCCCTATATCTATTCCAAGTTGCTGGGCAACAAGCAAATCTTCTTTTGTCTCAATTCCTTCTAAAACGAGAATGGTATCCTTTTCATAAAAGGATTTAAACATAGATAAAAAGCGCTGTTTTCGTTCATCCTTAGCTAAATCGATAGCAAAATAGCGGTCTAGCTTGATACATTCTGGCTCATATTCAATGGCTTTTTTGATGGATGAAGAGCCTTGTCCAAAATCATCGATTGCAAACATAATTCCTACCTGGCGTAATTCATTCAATTTTTGTTTGAGTAAAGGATTATTCCACATTTCTTCCGCACTCGATTCATTCACTTCTAATACCAATCGATGAGCTAAGTCCGGGTGTGGTTGCAATAAGCTTTGAAAGAAACGCAAGAAATTAGGATGCAAAATGGTTGTGATGTATATATTTAGGAACAATTTACAAGTAGATGTACTTGAGTCCAAAAAAGATTCTACCGCTTTTTGAATCGAAAGCGTATCCAGCTTATATAAAATATTCGCTCGTATCGCAGATTGAAAAACACTCTCCGGATTGACATTTGAAGCATTGCGCAGGAGAGCTTCTACAGCATACAATTCATTTCCACTATCTAAACTAAATAATGGTTGATATTCATGATAGATAACATCTTCTTGAAAAAAATCAAAAATATTCATAGGTCTCCTTAAAATCGTGACTTATGTACAATTATGAAGGTATGTTAATACTGATTCTATTTTCCTATAAATAAATATATCATACAATCTACTATAGTATTCTTTTGGTAGACTCTTTTCGTATACATTGTGGCTATTTCATCTGATTTTTGAGTAAATCCTCCATTTCATTGTTGATTTCTATTAAACACAGACGAAATGATGCCCGAAACAAAGCTATATCACAGATGATTAACTGATACGAAAAGCCACAACCTTTGCGAAAACAGCCTCTTTTTATTATCCTAAAATTTTTTTGATATTTCCCTCTTATCACTCACATGCTGCGTACCGTTTTTTGTCTATTTTATTTGTGTACATTTTTTTATCAGCCGTTCTCACTAACTCTTGGAGTGATTCACCGTCAGCAGGATAACTCACTATTCCGATTGAGAGAGAGATGGTTTCATTCGGCAAAAGTGTTTTCAATTCATTCGTTATCGCTTTTTGTAGATTTGGTTGCTTCTCGGAGGTTAAAACTACAAATTCATCTCCCCCCCATCTGCAAACAACATCTCCCTTCTGAAAATATTTCCTGAGCGTGCTTGCGATCGATATGAGCGCTTCATCTCCTACTTGATGACCATAAACATCGTTAACTCTCTTAAAATCATCTAAATCAATAAACTGAAGAAAAAACGAAATTTGACTCTTTTTTCGTCTCTCAAAGGCCTTCGTTAAGAAATAACGATTCCTTAGATTAGTCAGTACGTCCATGTGAGCAACATACCGATATTTGTCAAAATAATACCCTAAAAGAAAGCCTAAGGTACATAGTAAAAAGAACATTGCGAGAAGAAAATAATCCGCTATTCCGGAAAAATAGATATTCTTATAAGTCAGATACCTTATTATGATAAACAACGAACCAAACCCTGTAATGGAGCCTATCACCCAAATACGACCATGCCAATTCATTGCATTCATCACCTAATCTTCCATAATTATTTGCTTCTTGGAAGTAATTTTCTCATGATAGTTAAGGTAGAAAATTCAAAGGAAATGACTCACAGTTCTCGACATTATGGGGTTTACCTAAATAGTAACCTTGACCAAAATGGACGCCTATTTTTCGAGCAAATGCTAAATCGGCTTCTGTTTCAATCCCTTCGAGAACTATATGATCATTTGCTAAAAAATAAACGAGGCTTTTCAAAAAATGTTGTTTTCGTGCGTGGTTTGCTAGGTTCTTTCCAAAATATCGATCTAACTTGATAATACTTGGTTCTAACTCAATGACAGTCCGAATCGTAGATTGTCCCTTTCCTAAATCATCCAATGCTACTAAAGCACCTACATTCTTTAAATAGACAATCCGATCATTTAATACCTCAAAACACTCGGTGGTCGCCGCTTCGCTAATTTCAAACACAATTCGATTTAATGGATATTTAACTTCTGAAATAACAGAATCTAAGAACTCCTGGAATAGCGGATTGGTCAGTGTTGAGGGATAAACATTGACAGATAGTCTAGGGTATATCAGTTCATCTTTGTAGTGGTTTTTATAGACCCTCATTGCTTCAAGCATAGATGCACAATCTAGCTCAAACAACAACCCTTCCTCTAATGCTTTCTGAAATAAATGTTGCGGGGATGAAAAAAACCCACACCTAATTAAACTCTCATACCCAATAATTTCACCTGTATGAACTAAGTGCACTGGCTGAAAGACATGTGTAAACAGCCGCTCTCTTATCACTTTTTCAATCGGAATATTCATCATAAATATTTCTTGTCTCTCCTTCCCCTCTATTCAAGAGTATTATATAAGTTGAGAGTGGACTGCCGTCTGAATCACATAACGGACTGCTAATAGCCTCATAGGTTCTACCCAATGTTCTCGAAGTTGACCATACTAATACATCAAAAAAAGCTGCCCATTTTTAAGGGCAGCAGTACAAATAAAATCCTTATACTCGCAACTGGCTGGCATTGCTATCTTTCACAGCATTAGCCCCTTTAGCTTTGCGTCCTAATCTTTCAATTAGTTTGCCCACGTACATATTCTATTGATTACTAGGATAATTCTACCACAACTTCCGTTACATTTACATACTAACTCGTAAAAAATAACCAATTTTTTCTATAAAATAACCTCAGATCTTCAGTTTGATACTTATCATTCAATTTATTTAACCACCCAACACATTCACAAAAAATAGAAAATTGAAGGAATAAACTAGTTTTTAGTCGAATGTTTATAGACATTCTTAGTCTAATTTATGAACGGGGTGAAAATTCACATGAAGTTTCCTAAATCAACTATTGATTATTACGATTTTATTCCATTTCAAAATGGATTTGTATTTAAATTCATTAAAAAAGAGAATCGATTTATTCACACATTTTGTGAAGGGAAATTATTAGAAAAGATGAATCTATCTCCAGAACTTATCTTAGGGAAATCCCTTGATGACATTATTCCTCATCCTCAAGCTGAACAAAAATCAGCTATTTATGAGGAGGCCTGGTCTGGATCAGTGACCAATTATGAAGGGCATATAAATGATATTTATTATATGGCAACCTTAACTCCCTATAAAAAAAACAATAGAGTAGTTGAAGTGATTGGTACTGCGATTGATATTACCAAAGAGAAGCAAAACGAAGAAAGAATCAAAAAGACAGAGAAACTAGCTATGGTAGGCGAATTAGCAGCCGGTATCGCACATGAGATCCGTAACCCACTTACCTCTTTAAAAGGATTTACACAGATGATTCAAAAAGAGGTGCAAGAAGATCACCTGAAACAATACGTAGAAATTATGCTAGATGAATTAGATAGAATTAATAGTATCGTGAACGAATTTATGATGATTGCAAAACCGCACGAAAACATTAAGATTTGCAAACATAATCTTTCTAATTTACTATACGGTGTCCTCAATTTAATAAAACCAGAGGCCATGCTAAAAGGCATTTCGATTACAGCAGCGATTGACAGCTCGATTGAAGGTGAGTGTGATGGTAATCAAATTAAGCAGGTACTAATCAATCTCCTTCAAAATGCCATTGACGCATCACTTGAAACTAAAAGAGATATTCACATTTCTTTAAAAAAAGTTGACGAGCACTGGTATACGATCAAAATTCAAGATGGGGGAACCGGAATCTCATTGGAACGACAAAAAAAGCTTTTTGAGCCTTTTTATACGACTAAAGAAAAAGGAACAGGTTTGGGTTTAATGGTTTGCAAAAGGATTATTGAATACCATCAAGGGCATATTCTAGTAGAAAGCAAAGAAAACCTTGGCACTAAAGTGACTCTTACTCTACCAACAGTCAAAAACGTCCCCTCTGAATATGGTGAAACAAATTGAGGGCACTTATACAAAATAGGAGGTTCCTCTTAAAATAACAAATACAAATCCTATTCACATTAATTAAATTGCTCTAACGTTTCTTCAATACTTTGCCAAAAGGATTCTTGTTCTAATCCCATTCTCCACATGGAAATTCCGGCTAATTTATATTTTTTAACAAGATGCACCTTTTCAGAGATACTTTGGTTGTTTTCAAACCAAATAACATGAATTTGTTCCTGTTCATCTTGATAATGAACATATGGTGATTGCGAGGGATCATCCCACTGTACTGCTAAATTTTTTTCAAGAAGCAGGTTCTCTACTTCCGCTTGGGAAACTGCTTTGTGGTCTGCTCCCAGCGTTAAATTCCAATCATAACCATAAGAAGGAATACCCAATAAAAGCTTTTCAGAATCAATATGTGTGGCAGCGTAGTCGAGCACATCTGTCATCCAATTTACTCCCGCTACTGGTCCTGGCTCTCCCCAGGTGCCATGCTCATCATAAGTCATCAATTGGATATAATCAGCATTTTTTCCTAGTTCATGGTAATCAAATGTTCCTATCCACTCATTATCAGGAAAGTCACCTGTTTTTGCAGGGACGGAAATCATAAGATCTATCTGTTCTTTTTCTAATGATAGAGAGAGATTCGCTATAAATTCTGTGTATAACAGACGATCACTTGGATTCATTTTTTCAAAATCTACATTCACTCCGGTATAGCCATTTTCCTTTGTTAATTTTACAAGCTCTTGAATCAACATACTACTTTTCTCATTACTGGCTAAAATCGTGTGAGCTAAATCTGGATCGAAGCCATTTTGAATGGTCGCGAATCGCTTTACTTCATGTTGTTTTGCAAGTGCTAACCCCTCCGTTGGTATTTCTCCGAGAATTTCCCCCATATTGTTAACCTCGAACGTAGCGGTAGCTACTGCATTCATATAAGAATAATAGTTTGATAAGGAATTTAATGACTTTTCATCATCTTCATAGTATTTCGTATAAAATCCAAGAATGACAGGAGTATCTGTCGCTCTTTTTCCATTCTTAATAAGCAAAGTCAGCGATTCCTTGGAAATTTTTCCATCTTGCCAATACTCCCGATCTGGTAGTTTAGAAAACCCTTGTTCTCCATTACTATCTGCTGGGAATATTAGTATGCCTATAAACAAAAGCTTGATAATTAAAAATTGTTTATTCATAATTCCTCTCCCCTCGTTATCAGATAAATACTATTGTAACTTGATTTTCTCTTAAGTTTAAGAGGGGGTTACTACCAAAAATATTATGACAGTGGTCCTAGACCCTATTAAAATGATATGCAATACCCTTGCACTTCGAATAATTTCGCAGTACTACTCGTATAATATTAGAATTATGGTTCAAAAGTTTCTACCAAACTACCTAAAATGGTTTGCCTACGAGGAAGTGAGGTTTGCTTTGTCCTACCTTCTCTTACTCATTCGGTTCACACCACCCAAAGGAGAGGGTTTATTTGCTTTCAAAAAAACAATTAGCACAAAATATTGAGGCTGCGGGTAAAGACATTCTAGCTGATGTAGTATTGAAAAACGGAAAAATAGTCGATGTTTTCAACGGGGAGATCATCATTGGCGATGTTGCTATCTGTGATGGAAAGATTGTTGGCATCGGAGAATAAAGTGGAAATTCAGTCATTAATGTCAATGGTCAGTATATTTATCCTGGCTTGATTGATGCACATGTTCATATCGAATCCTCTTTAATCTCACCTTCAGAATTTTCTAAAGTCGTTCTTCCGCACGGGGTAACTACAGCCATTACAGATCCTCATGAAATTTCGAACGTCGCTGGAACAACTGGAATTCAATATATGATTGAAAACTCCGAGGGGATCCCGTTAGATATATTTTTTATGCTACCATCAAGCGTTCCTGCAACTTCCTATGAACATAATGGCGCTACTCTACACGCGGAAGATTTAGCACCCTTTTTACGAAATCATCGGGTTATTGGCTTGGCTGAAGTGATGGATTTCCCTGCTGTAAAGGCGACCAATTCAAACATATTGGATAAGCTCCTTCTTTCAACTCTAATAGATGGACATGGTGCAGGATTATCATCTGATGGAATCAATGTATATCGTACTGCTGGGATTAAAACCGATCATGAGGCTACTACCTTTCTAGAAGCAAAAGAACGACTTCAAAGAGGAATGTCACTATTAATTCGTGAAGGTTCAGTTGCTAAAGATCTACTCTCATTAATCGAAGTTGTAACACCTCACAATATGTCAAATTGCATGTTTTGCACCGATGATAAGCATTTGGATGATTTACTAAAAGAGGGGAGTATTGATCATAATGTTCGCCTGTCCATCCGACACGGCCTAGAGCCTATGATTGCGATTACGATGGCTACACTAAACGCGGCAAAATGCTATCGTCATCATTCGAAAGGCGCAGTTGCCCCGGGGTATGATGCAGACCTAATATTGGTAGATGACCTAGAATCATTTAACATCAAGGAAGTGTATAAGGCAGGCCAACTTGTAGCTGAAAATGGTGTCTACGTTGGAAGGAAAATAAAGAAAAATTCGGTACCCGCTCCCTTAACCAATACGATCAACCTTCCCAAACTAACCACAAAGCATTTAGAGATTCCACTCACCTCTATTAATGCTCATGTGATTGAGATTGTTCCAAACCGTTTACACACCCATAAAATAATCGGAAAAGTGACGGTAACAAACTCACAATTTTCCCCTTCCCCAAAAAAGGATCAATTGAAGTTAGCTGTTATTGAAAGGCATAAAGGAACCGGGAATATTGGACTAGGAATTGTGAAGGGCTTTGGATTAAAACAAGGAGCTATCGCCACGACCATTGCTCATGATTCACATAATCTCGTAGTCACTGGTACAAACGATACTGATATGCTGGCTGCCATTCAAGCATTAGCAGAATTAAAGGGTGGTTTAGTGTATGTAGTCAATGGCGTAGTCAAGGCTTCCGTTTCTCTTCCACTAGGCGGGTTGATGTCAGAAGAATCATTCTACGTAGTGAACAAAAAGCTACTACATTTAAAAAATGTTATGAGCCAATCAGGATTTCATCCCCTTTTCAATCCGTTTTTGACTCTATCCTTTTTAACCCTTCCAGTTATACCTGAAATTAAGCTTACAGATATGGGATTGTTCGACGTCACCACCTTTCAATATATAGATGTCAGCATCGATGTCTAAGGCTCGTTCTTGTAAATATTAATTGTTAATGGAGTTCTTTATTTTGACGATGATTTCCACCAAAGAAATTCTTAATGTTGCCCTAAACTCTTTCTTTAAGAGCGGTAATATATACGAAAGCGAAAATAGTCATTAATAAATACTGTCCATTTCCAGGACAAATAAAACCACTCAATGAACGAACAAGTTCTGTTCGTTCATTGAGTGGTTTTTTAGCAGAAATTACTTTAAAGCCACTTTATTAGAGACTCTATCAATCTCTTGTAAATGCTTTTGAGATAATTTAAATGATAGTGTGCCAATATTCTGTTCGGCATGATGTATTTTAGATGCACCTGGAATGGCCACAATCGTATCTCCGTGAAAATGAATCAACCAATTCAAAGCGATTTGCGTTGTTGATACTCCATAATCAATTGCTAATTTATCAAGTAAATCAATAAGTGGTCTCGTTCTCTCCAAGTTTTGAGGCTTGATCGCAGAAAAATGCTTTCGCATTCCTTTAATATTTTGAAGTAATTCAGGATTTTTATGAAATTTTCCTGACAACAGCCCTTGTTCTAATGGAGAGTACGCGATAATTGTCATGCCTAGCTCTTTGGCAGCTTGTAATACGCCATTTTTTTCAATTCGACGATCCAGCAGACTATACTTCATTTGATTCGAAACAAGCGGAAAACCGTGCTCTTTTAGGACTGCATGCGCTTCTCTCATTTTTGCTTCATTGAAATTACTTACACCTGCATAACGAATTTTCCCCTGCTTCAGTAATTCCGCTAGTGCATCCATTTCCGCCTTTACACTTGAAAACGAGTATGGCTGATGAATTTGGTATAAATCAATCTTTTTATCTTTTAATGTAACAATTCGTTCATCAATTGTTTTAATAATTGAGTCGGCCTTTCGAAATAATGGCCACCATTTTGTCGCAATGAAGGCCTTTTCTCCGCCATCTTTAAGCTTATTAAGTGCTAATGCTAGAGCTTCCTCTGATTTTCCTTTTCCATACACTTCAGCGGTATCAAACCAGTTGATTCCACCGCTGTAACTTACCTCAACAATTTTCTCGATATCGGTTTCATTGACATCAGACCAATATCGACCAACCATATTATTTCCTTTACTAAACTGCCATGTGCCTAAACCAAGTGCTGAAATTTCCAAATCACTTTCGCCCAATCGACGAAGAGGAACCTTTGTTTCAGTTATCATATTCTGCACCCCTCTTTCTATTAGTATTTCTTTTCATTAGGCTCTTTTCGTATACATTGTTGCTCTTGACACAAAGAAAAACAGGCAGTAGGGTTTTTTCGATTGAATTCTTCTTTTTAATCTAGAAATGAAGAATTTTTCATTAGGAAAAGAGCACGAAATCATACAAGTCAAGGGATTCCTTTTTATTCGAAAAGTCACAATCTTTGCGAAAACAGCCTATCATTATCATATCATGTTCAGTTAACTATCGATTCATTTTACACTTGAAGAAGCTTCGGGTATTTATCTTTAAATTGAAAATTCCTACAACTCTTCTACTTGTTGCGGATTTTTTCCTTTTCAAATGACCCTTTTCTTTAACTTTTTTTGTTATTTGCTCAAAGAAAAAACAACCAGTCAGTTTTTTTCGGATGATTTCTTATTTATTAATGAAGAATTTTTCATTAGGAAAGGCTATTTCTTCACCCGTTCAAGAACATTCATCATTTTTCTGTTCATTTTACTGAACAAATCAAACATTGATTGAGACCTTTTCAGCCTACTTCCTCTCTTACTGTTTTTTCATGACACATTAAAAGCTGGTATATTTTATAAATGTCACTTTGAGCAAATATCAATTCTGAGACCCACCCTTCTTTCTAGTTGGCGTCAAAATCTGTCTTCAAATTCTTGCTCTAGCTTCAAAATGTGAAAGAAAAAAATCTTTTCTACTTTTGCATAAAAAAAACGCTATGATATACTAAGCAAATCAACTAACTTACTTTCGGAGGTCACATGCTTACATTTGAACAAAAATTATCTATTATTTCAACATTCCCACAGCTTTCTGAGAAAAAAGTTTCTCTAGGACGCCTCAATTTCCAATACGAGAAGAGTGGATCAGACAAAAAGAATGTCGTCTATCACTTACACCCAAATGGCAATGGCTTTGTCTACGCTGGAGAGTTATCGGGATATGAAATAGGACAAAAAGGAATGGTCAATATTCGTGACTACTCCGAGGACGAGCTTCGTACACTTATTGAAAAATCTATTGCATCATTAGCACCAAAATCGAATTCTGAAGCAGCAATCATCGGTGATGAAGAGGAAGAAAAATGGATGAATAAAGATAATCACACTCTAATTCTCCTATTTGAAGATGAAATGTGGAATGTCTATGCCGGGTTAAATTTAGATGGAACATTTTCAACCTATGGTGAAGCTACTTCCTATTTAGAGGAAGAAGGATTTTCTCGTTTATAAACAGCCTTTTTAAAACGTATGCATTTTGCTGCGTTTTTTTATATGGATAAAAATATCCAATAACTGTGTAAGAGGAAAATACCTCCATAGATGAAAAGGGCGAGATAAGAGAGTTGTTTGATGATGTTACTTTTCGGTGCTTTGATCATAATAGCCATTGCGACGAGGCATATTGACAAGACGAGTTTTATTCCGATGAAAATAATTGGATCATACATAATGAGCAATTTCATTAGAAGGTTCGCTTCCTGAATTAATCCAAGTTGAATGCCTAAATAGGTTAGGACCCCATCCAGCATACTTAGCAGAGCTAAAAGTAAAAATGTTTTTTTCATCACACACCCCTTTTGTTCTTTATATAGAATTAATTATACGACATAACTTTCAAAAAAACTCTCCTTCTCGCTTGATTCGTTCGATATATTACCTATAGTTATCCAAATAATAAACTTTTCAATAATATCCCTCTTGACATTTAGCTGACACATTCTTGTCCTAAGATAGGAATTGTAAGAAACAAAAATTTTTTGGAGGTTGATGAAAATGTTTAACTTATTTTCTACAAAATTTGTTGCTGCTGCTCTTGCAACAGCAATCGCAGCACCTACGGCTTATACGGTACTGGCGAGTGAATCTACATCTGTCACACCAACGGAGACAAAGGCTTCTGTAGAAGTTTATGATGGAGAAACAAAGGAACAGTTAGAAGAGATTCGTGAACAAGTCGAGAACGGTGAACTTTCAAAAGAAGAAGCGAATCTGAAGCTAGAGGAGCTCGGAATCGAACGCACACATTCTAAACAAATGGGCAAGAAAGGAATACACGAGCCTTTAGATGAGAACCAAATGAAACAGCTTCAAGACATTCGCAAACAAGTCGAGGCTGGCGACTTGACGAAAGAAGAAGCCAAACTAAAGCTTAAAGAACTTGATATTCCTTTACCTCATCGACACTTCAATGAGCTTGATGATGAAACCAAAGCTCTACTAAAAGAGATTCGCGAACAAGTCGAGGCTGGTGAAATTACGAAAGAAGAAGCCAAACTAAAACTTGAAGAACTTGACATTCCTTTACCCCATCATCCTTTCAATGACCTTGATGATGAAACCAAGGAACTTCTGAAAGATATACGCGACCAAGTCAAGGCTGGTGAAATTACGAAGGAAGAGGCCAAACTAAAGTTTGAGGAACTTGACATTGCTTTACCTTATCGCTCCTTTAATGACCTTGATGATGAAACCCGAGAACTACTAAAAGAGATCCGTGACCAAGTCAAGGCTGGTGAAATTACGAAAGAAGAAGCCAGAAGTCAATTAGAAGAGTTAGGACTTGATATGAACAAGCCTCGCCGAGGACATCATCAAGGACTTTCATCTCCTCAAGAACCAACAGATGCCTCATAAGTTTACAAATAAACTAAACCAGCCTCCTTTCTGGAAGCTGGTTTTTTATATAGTTATATTAGAAAAAAATTATTACTTATCAAAATTATTTGTATACATTCTCCGTCAAAAGACATATTTTAATCAAAAATATGATGAAATAACCACAATATATACGAAAAGAACCTAACTGTTTGCACACTGAGGTCAATTACTACTTCTTTGTTCTTTTTTCATCGAATATAATAGAAGAAAGAGAACTTTTTAGAATGCTCTATTCGTATGAATTTTGGCTATTCAAGTTCATTATTGAAGGAATCCATCATTTCAAATGACTTTCTTTCAAAAACAGACGAATAGATGCCCCGAAACCAAATCTTTTAACGGAGTATATTGCTGTGATAACAGCCTTTTAGAAAGGAGGAATAAGATGCTCTCTCTGTCCAAAAATGATGAGTACCCAGTCGTTTTCGTTCCTGGTATTTTTGGTTCAGTTGGAGAAGAAATAATTCCTGGCTCAGGTGAATGGCAGTTTGGAATCGCAGGAATCGTGTACGACCCATTTATCTGTCTTTTAGAAGAAACGTTAGAATTCAAGAAAGGTGTCAACCTTTTTATTGCATTCTACGACTGGCGAAAGAAAGTGAGAGTTTCTTTTAGACAATATCTAAAGAAAACAATCGATCTTGCAAAGAAAAAAAACAAGAAAAAGAAAGTGAATATTATCGCTCATGGCATGGGGGGCTTACTTGCTAGAGCTTACATTGAAAGTAGAGTGTATGAAAAAGACGTGAATCAACTAATCCTAATCGGAACGCCGAATAACGGAACAGCACCTATTTTTCATTATTGGACGAGCGGGAAAAAATTGATTGCACAAAATGCCTCCTTAACTTCTCTGCTTATGAATGCCTATTTCATTCTCTTATCTTCTCTGTCAGAAACGGATACAATCAAAACTATCCATCAACAATTTAAAGGTCTTCATGATCTTCTCCCAAGTGAACAATACGGACCTTATCTGCTTCAGAAAACGAGAAGTGCATGGCAATGGATACAGCCCATTAAAATGAAAAAGAAAAATGAATTTCTTAATTCACTAAATCAAGATGACTTTTTACTGAAAAAAAGAAAAGTGAATGTTTATTTAATTGCAGGGTTTGGCTACAATACGGTAGAGAAATTAAAAGTGGTGGCTACTCCTTTTCGCTCAGATGATGGAAAAGTAATTGGGACTCTTTCCACAGATTTCGGCGACGGATATGCTCCAACTTCAAGTGTTTTTTCGATTCATGGTGAAACTCTTCTCCTTGAAGGGAATCATGAAGAAATCCTTTTTCTGAGCCTTCCATTTCTAGCTAAGATTCTAAATCGTACATTCGAACGTAAAGAGGCACCATCAGCAATTTCTCCCTCAGATCTTCTCTTTTTTGCTATTAAAGGTCAAGGAGAACTTTTGGTGGGAAAATCCGGATTTAATATAAAGGTTTCGAAGACCCTTCATATTGCTCTTCTTACGGGAACAGAAGTGCTTCAATTTCGTTCTCACAGTAAACAAAAGATCGAGATCTTTAAAATAGATACTCTAAACTATGAGAATTCTTCCCTTCACCTCCAGAAAGATCAACTAATTTGTTTAGAGTGTTAGAAAAACCCCAAGAATCTATTCAAGGGGCTACAGTCTACTATGTTTAAATTTTGATTGACGAATGATCTGATTAACCACTTCTGAAAAGACTAAACCAATGGCGATCGCACCGGAAATCATAAACGCTTTCGCCGCTAAATTTATGGCTGTATTGTAATCATTTAAGACGAATTCACGCATGGCATCGTAAGCAAGTCCTCCTGGAACAAGAGGAATAATTCCTGCCACACTAAAAATAATTACTGGTGTGCGGTACTTTTTTGCAAAAAGTTGGCTCATTACAGCAAGAAAGAATGTAGCAATCAATGTTGAAAGAACATGATCTACTTCATTTACCGATAACAGAATATAAATCATCCATCCAAAGGCTCCTACAAGCCCTCCCTTTATCAGTGAATCTTTCGGGGCATTGAAAATAACGCCAAAGGCTGCCGATGCGATAAAGCTTGTAACTATCTGTTCGACATACATCAATTTCCTCACCTCACAAAAATGAAAGTATTACTGCTATTCCTGACCCTATTGCGAAAGCTGTTAAAAAGGCTTCTGCTCCCTTAGATAATCCTGAAATTAAGTGACCCGCCATCAAATCTCGTACTGCATTTGTAATCAATACACCAGGAACCAGTGGCATTACCGAGCCTATAATTATTTTATCCAGTTCATGCCCCAACCCGATATTAGTAAATAAATAGGCTAACAAACCAATTAGAAATGAGGCTAAAAATTCTGCAAAAAACTTTATCTCAATTACTTTATGAAAATAAACAAAACTATAATAGCCAACTCCACCTGCTAATAAAGCAGGTAAAAAATCATTCCAATGCCCTTCAAACATGATTAAAAAACAACCACTAGCGATTGCAGCAGCTATTGTTTGAATTGGCAAAGGAAATGTCAGATTGTTATTTTCCACTTCTTTTAGTTTGTCATAAGCCTCTTTCACCGAAAGTCCCCCTTCGGCGATTTGACGAGAAATACCATTTACAACTGTTACCTTTTTTAAATCTGTTGACCTTGCTACAATTCTTATTAATTTCGTTTTCGTCGGTTCATCACCCTCTATGGAAAAGATAATACCAGTTGGTGTAACATAACTGTGAGATTGCTCCATTCCAAATGAGGTTGCAATACGCATCATTGTATCCTCTACTCGATAGGTTTCTGCTCCACTTCTGAGCATAATTTTACCTGCTAACAAGCAGACTTGCATCACATCATAAGTTTCTCTTTTCTCTTTATTCATTTCCTCACCACTTCAGGGAAAACCCAAAAATATTTTACATACTGATTCTTCGTTACTTTATCAGTTAAAAGGATTGGGTGCAATCGAATTAAATAGACGAAGCTCCTTACTCATAATCCCCATGACTTTGTATTTCTCTTTCTTCTCTTACAACTCCAGAAAAATCCATCTATCTGACTAATTTGCTTTGCTCATTTTCTACTGAGTATATATCACATGAAAAATAGATTTTAGGATATTTCATTGATGATTCAACACTAAATACAAACAACGACATTCTAGAAGAGTAAAGTTTTTCCAATGGATCTTTTCTCATACTTTGTTGCTCTAGCATACAAAAACGAATGGAAACACTCTTTTCTTTCCTCATTTCGGGTTTAAAATGATGCCCAAAGTCATTTTAAACCCGAAATGAGGTCTAATTCGAAAGGGCACAATCTTTGCAAAAACAGCCTTTACACAAGAAAAATCTGTCTCACTGATCAATTATTAACGTAACTAACTTATCGATTTGTTTCTTTAGTTCTTCCATTGGAACAAATCGTGCTTCACGGAACATTTCTTTTCCATTCACAAAAAAAATCACAACCGGCACGGTAAATATGGAGTATGTCCCTGCAATTGCCGGCACCTCTTCCGCGTCTACTTGCATAGATTGAATGAAAGGATATTTCTCTAACAGTATTTCCACTTGAGGCAACAAGGCATGACAAACTGAACAATTCTGTTTTGAAATGTATAGTAACGCCAAATTTTCCGCTGCAATCCTGTTATGAAGGACTTTTAAATCTATTATTTTCTCCACATCATCCTCCCTTTCTTGTTATAGGATACCCTGTTTGTGAGTGTACTAATAGGGAGAATTCCTCATAATAATTCATCAAAAGGAACTTATTAAATTCCAAATTGACAAAATCCATTATTATACCTAAAAATAGAAGAAAGACTAATAATACAGGTGATTATTCTATGGAAACAAAAGCACTTGCTTTATACGAATCTCTAGTTAAGCTTAAAAACGAATTCACAAGTGAGTGGGCTTCGCATTAATTGAACAAGCCTGGCTCACACTATTCCCCAGACGCTCCACCTGAAGTTAATGCAAAAATTATGGAACAAAACGGAAAATATCTCATTTTAATTGCTACCTCACTTCTTCGTTCTGAAGAAGAAATGCGTCAAGTCATTTCAACTTGGACAAGAAAAACAGCCTCTGAGCGTGTTCAATCCAATACATCATTAGAAGAGGTAGTAAAAAACTCAGGTAGCTTCCGTCAGCTTTATTGGCAATTCATCGAGAAATTTGTTAAGGAAACGACTCTGGATGTTGGATTCCAAGCTTTTTTTAATTGGGAAAGAAAAATAAATTTTTCCCTTGATTATGTATTTGATTCATTTACCGTTTCGTTCATGAAAATCATTACAAGCCGTCTAGAATCTCAGGCCTCCCTTATTCGAGAGCTTAGTGCACCTGTGATTACGTTATCAAAGGCTGTTTTTGCAAAGATTGTGGCTTCTCGTATCAGTTAACCATCTGTGATATAGCTTTGTTTCGGGCATCATTTACGAAAAGCGGAAGTGGCTCGCCCAGCAGCGGCGGGCAAATGTTATCCAACGGAAAAGGTCCTGACCTTTGGAGTTGGATGTTATTTGTCCCATAGCTGCTAGCCACTGCAGCTGGATTACGAAAGGGTGAAACAGAGAATTTAATCAAAAATCAACTGAAATAGCCACAATGTATACGAAAAGAACCATTAGTTAAAAGCCTTCACTTAAAAGGCCCAATTTCCGTTTCGAAAGATGGGTTCTCTTGACTCATCCTCATAAATCCCATCAATATTCATCTTCTCTGAGCCTATCATAAAATCTTCATGAACAATACTATCGTTCAGGCCAACCGCTAATCGCTCCTCCTCCGTCATGTTTGATCCCCCTTCATAACACGTTGGATAAGCAGAACCTATCGCTAAATGATTGGATGCATTCTCATCAAAAAGAGTATTAAAGAACAATATCCCTGAACTTGATATCGGAGATTGATGAGGAACAAGCGCTACTTCTCCAATAAAACAAGCACCATCATCCGTCTCGATGAGTTGCTGAAGTAGATTTTCACCTGTTTCAGCTTCTATCTTAACAATTTCTCCATTTTCAAACGTTAAGGTAAACTGTTCGATGACATTTCCTTGATACGCTAATGGCTTTGTACTTGTCACATAGCCGTTAATGCCTGTTTTTAATGGGACCGTATAGACTTCTTCCGTCGGCATATTCGCAACAAATGTGATTCCTTGTGGCGTCATGGAGCTTCCTGTTAGCCATAAATGCTTGTCTGGCAATTCAATCGTCAAATCCGTTCCAGGTCCAGCATAATGAAGCTTTTTGTATTTCTTTTCTGTTAGTAGATCTGCTCGTTCTTTTAATGTTTCTATATGGATTTTCCAGGCAGAAATAGGATTTTCTTCATGAATTCGCACAGCTTGAAAAATGGATTCCCATAACGCTTCCACTCGATTCTCTTCCGGCAAAGAAGGAAAGACTTTATCAGCCCATTTTGTATTTGGTATCGCAAGGATCGACCAACTAATTGCATCAATTTGAATCGCTTCTCTAAATTTCTCTAACGCTACTCCTTGGGCTTTTTGAAAGTTCATAATTCGCTCCACCGGGATCCCATTTAGAAGATCAGGATCTGTTGCATCTATATATAAAAAAGCTCCACCATCATCTACAACTTCCTCAGTTGCCTGCACTTCCCAGCTTGGAAATTCAAGAAACACTTCATCAGGTGCAAGCTCGTAATGAGTCCTCAAAATTTCTTCATCGTACCAATTTACATGTACTTTTTTTGCCCCAGCAAGATAAGCTTCCTTAACGACTTTTCGTACAAAATCCTCCGTGCCTATAGGTGCAGAAACCCACAAATATTGTCCTCTTTGAATATTAATACCCACTTTAACAGCAAGCTCTGCATATTTATTTAGTTGAGTATCCACTTTACTCCCCCTAGTATGTATATAAACTCTAAATCTATCATAGCGAAATCAAACCGAAATTACCATAATAAACACGAAAAGCGGAAGTGGCTCGCCCAGCAGCGGCGGGCAAATGTTATCCAACGGAGAAGGTCCTGACCTTTGGAGTTGGATAACATTTGTCCCATAGCTGCTAGCCACTGCAGCTAGATCTCGAAAAGCGGAAGTGGCTGCCCTGCGGCGGCAGGCAAATGAAGACCTCGGAGGTGATGCCTGCATCACTGGAGAGTTATTCATTTGACCCCGAGCCGCTAGCCACTGCAGCTAGATCCATCTATTTTTAATGGAAATCAACAGCGAAATGGAAGATTTAATCAAAAATACGATGAAATAGCCACAATGTATACGAAACGAGCCTTTCAAAAAAAGGCTAGCATTTGCTAGCCTTCTACTACTTTCATTTCTTTCCTAGTCTCTTTCTTTTTACGATCTTCAAGAAGAGTTAAAACCATTGCCAAAAGGATAAACACACTAGAAATTTTGAAAATAACACCTATTTCTACATAGGATACGATTGCTCCAAACACTAATCCACTTAGCCCAATTCCTAAATCAATTGATGAGAAAAACATCCCATTGGCCACACCACGTCGATTAGCAGGCGTTTTCGAGAGCGTCCATGATTGTAACGTGGGAATCAATGAACCAAATCCTACACCAAATAGCATCCCTGCTACGACAATGCCGATTTCAGAATATGAGAGCGACAATACCCACATTCCAATAAAAGATAGCGATAAACAAGCAATGACCAGTCCTTTCGCCCCGTGATTATCAAACCATTTTCCGGCGATAGGTCGTGAAATCGAAGCCATTACGGCATTCACTAAATAGAAAAGGAAGATGTGACCGATCCCTCGCTCTTCTCCAAAAATAACGATGAACGTCACGATCGTTCCGTATCCGAATGTGGCAGCAAGTGTAATCATCGACGTATACCAACTTGATTTTTCAATCAGCGATCCGACATAAGAAAAAGATAAATCTTCTCGCTTGGTCTTTTGAACGGTTTCAGGTGTTCTATAGTGAACAATTGACAGGAGTCCAAGAGCAATCAGTCCTAATACACTCGACACGATGATTAAATTCGTAAACGTGCTAACCTGATACAAATAAATCCCAATACTTGGTGCAATGATCATGCCAATCGTGATCGACATTCCATAATAGCCCATTCCCTCACCTAAACGAGAATTGGGGACCACATCGACAGCCGCCGTACCATTTACTGTTGTTGACCAACCCCATGCTAGCCCATGAACAAAACGGAATAATAAAAAAATGACAACAATTTGAGATAACGGATAGATCATCGTAATCAACAGGAGTGAAATCGACCCAATAATTACGAGTGGTTTTCGAACTTTATATTCTAGCATATAACCAACAAATGGACGGATGACCACTGCCCCTATTGAAAATAAAGCGGTAACCAACCCTATTTCCAGACCAGATGCCCCTATTGATTTTATATAAGGTGGCAAGGTTGGAATGAGCATTTGAAAACTCATGAAAACAAATAAATTTCCAACCATTAACATAATAAAGGCAGAATTCCATAGCGGTTCTTTTTTTATTTGCAACTATTTCGCCTCATTTCAGAGAGATGTAAGTAAAACGTAGAGTTCATCTCAGTATCTTTCATTTATTTCGATTCCCTAAATATTATCACACTTTTTGGGATGAGGATATGGAAGAGATTTGTTGACCTGTACTAAATTTGAAAATAGTGCCAGTTTCTTACATCCTCATCACAAAGGAATAATAGTAGTAGAGAACTTCATTAGAATCGCTCAGTATCATTAAAAACACTCTAGTTTGCATTCAAAAAAGGCGAAAATTTTCACATAAATATAAAATAGACCACACTGGGAAAAATAAACAAAAGAATTGTTAATCCCGTGTAGACAAATTTTTCCGGTAGCTTGGGAGAAACGCTCGAGCCATATTCTCATGCAAGTACAAGGTAAATATCTATGAAATTTATAAAAAGTAGCATAACACTCGCATTTTGTAACGGTCAATACAATTTACTTTGTCCGGAGAAATAAAAGTTAGTTTCAAGTATTCTACTATTTGTGACTTAGGACTTGTTACATCAAATGCAGTTAGTTGTGGGAGGGATTTTCTTCATCAAAAAAAGCCCCCCGCTTAGGGAAGCTAGAAACTAATCCTCGTCTTTAATATCAATATCTTCTGGAATTGGCTCATTTAAATAATCTAACATGAGCTTTTTGTGTTTTTCTAATTGTTCCAAATGATTATTGAATTGTTCACGGTTGATTAGATACTGATATCCGTCGTGTACGGCACGGATTTTCCCTTCAACTATAAGTGCTTCAATATAGTTTTCTGGAAAAGACAAGTACTGGGCGGTTTCTTTTACAGTTAAGTACATTCACATTCCTCGCTAATCCTATAATTCATCTATTATAACTTGCTTAATTCCTCAAGGAAAGCTGGGCGATCTTTATCTTTTTTTTGAAGTTTTCCGATCAGCATCACTGGTTCGTTTCCGCACATCTTTTCATATAATTTTTTCTACAAACGTCTTTATAGATCACTTGATTAGATGCTCTCGCTGCTTTTTAATACTGGTGATGAGTGGACCCTAATTTTGTCTGAAATAGGCGAAAAATCCCGCATTTCCAAGGAATGAGAAGGGCGTTGCTCAATGAAGAAGTGGGAGGTAGTTCAAACGCCCGTACACTGTCCTTCCCTCAATGAACGATAACACGCCTCGATTGTTTTAATATTTTGAGTCGTTTGAGTAATTGTATAAGAAGGCGTTTCACCTGTGAGGACACAATCACTGAAATGTTGGACCTGCATCACATATTGTTGTCCTTTCACCATTTCTGTTCGCGTTTCACCACTTTCATTTGTGATTAGAATTTCACCCTCTCCTTCCCCGACCTTGTCTGAACGATAAGCATTCGGGAGGAAAATCGACCCTTTTGTGCCGCGAACTTCATAGGTGTTTCTCATA
The DNA here is from genome assembly GCF_037024155.1 of Bacillus sp. 2205SS5-2. Classification (NCBI taxonomy): domain Bacteria; kingdom Bacillati; phylum Bacillota; class Bacilli; order Caryophanales; family Bacillaceae; genus Bacillus; species Bacillus spongicola. Next base: position 185,162 of record NZ_JAYKTS010000003.1, on the reverse strand, counting down.
CTTTCTTCAAAACTAGAATAAAAGGTTGCAGTTACTCCATTGGAAAAATTCAAGATGCCTGTCGCCTTTGTATCGATTCCAAACTCAGGATGTATATCACCTGACACGTATACACTCGTTGGCTCCTCTTCTAAAATCATCCTAGTTGAATGAATACAATAACATCCTACATCCCAAATGCTGCCGCCACCAAGTTCAGGATTCAAGCGGATATTCTGACGGTTTTCTTCAAAATTCAACGAAAACGTAAATGCTGAATTGAGGTGCCTCACTTCACCTATCTCTCCTGTTGCAATGATTTCTTTCACACGCTGATGCTGGGGCTGAAACTGATACATAAAGGCTTCCATGAGCAAGACATCATTCTCTTCGCAAGCTCGCTTCATTTCCTCTACATCTTCACTTGTTAAAGCAGCTGGTTTTTCAACTAGGATGTGTTTCCCCCTCGCAGCTGCTTTTAGAACCCCTTCTTTATGTAAGGCATTTGGAAGCGGGATATAGACAACTTCAATACTATTATCATCGATTAATTCTTCATAACTTTTATAAACGGTAGGAATGTCGAACTCCTTCGCAATTTCGTCTACTTTTGCGTTTGAGCTAGCGATGGCTCTTACCTCACAATTCTCTGCGTCTATTAGTGCTGGGATGATTGCTTTTCTCGCAATATTTGCTGTGCTCAAAATTCCCCAATTCACCTTCATTAATGTCTCCTCCTTCACAATTAAGAAAAGCTGATTTCAAAAAGCATGTTGCTTTTCTAATCAGACAATAAACTTTGATATATCCTTGTTTCAGGGCATCTTTTCGTCTTTTTTTGATGGGTATTAACTGCCAAATGGAGGGCAATCAAAATTAAATGAAATAGTAACAATGTATAGCCCAAAGCACGCGTCCACCGGCTTATGGCCTCGAGCCGATAGTACCTAGAGCTAGACAAAAACCACTTTAAAAAGGAAAGTGCATGCACCCTCCTTTTTTGTTAATTCCTTCTAATTGTACTACTTTTGATTAAAATCCCCTAACAAAATGGTTTAGATGATAAGCCGGTATAATCGCTTATCAACAGTCATAATAGGAAACGTATCAGGAAGTTCAGCTTTCTCTATGAGTTGAAAATTATTTTTTTCGTAAAAACGATGAGCAGCCAAAAACTGAGGTGTTGTTCCAAGATATATTTCACGAACTTTTCTATGTTTTGCAAAACTAATCGCACATTTTAATAACTGTTGTGCGACACCTCTTGAGCCACGATGTTCTTTTGCTACAAACATTTTCCTAAGTGCTACACCTGGATTTCCAATATCTAATAGAGCGATTGTGCCAACAACTCTCTCGTTAAAAATAGCCACCCAAAAATTCCCGTTGTATTGCTGATAAAAGTCTTCAATTCCTATTAAATCCTTTTGATTATTTAGAGAAATTTCTATTTGGAATTCTTTTTGCTGTATCCTTAGAATTAACTCGATAACTTGCTTTTGGTATTCGCTATTATACTCGATTATCTTAACTTCTTGTTCCATTTTTCGGTCCCCTGTCTTCCCCTACCTTATTTTCCATCCCGCATGTGCAGGCCTGGTCACCTTTAAGAACAATTCTCTATTCACAACCCTCTCTCCTCTTTTCATCACGAATACCATTCACAGTTTCAAATTTCTAATCTAACAAGCGAATTTCCTTAAATCGAATAAGAATGAAGGCAGAATATAACATCACCAGTACTGCTCCTGTTGCCATAATATGATGAATCGATACACCCATGGAAAGAACTAGGGAGGTAATCGCATAGCTGACGGGAATCAAGCCCATCGAAGCGAGTGATAGCAGCCCCATAACACGTCCTAGTACTTTTTCCTCGATAATACTTTGAATCGCTGAAATGAGTGGGATGTTTGAAGCTGCTAAGCAAGCTCCAAATCCAGCTAAAGCCACGATGCTCATCCAAATACTTGTTGAAAAACTGAGAAGTATAAAGAAGAATCCAGCGACAACAATTAAAGATATGCCTAAGAGCCCACGCTTTTTTTGTAAATTTAGCACCGCAACTAAAATCGATCCAATCAACATTCCCACTGCCATGCCAGCCTCTAAGTAGCTAAACTGTAACGCATCACCCTGGAGGATGTTTTTAACAAATAAAGGAAGACCCATCGTCATTGGTCCGACCATAAAAAGATTCATAAGCACCGATGCTAAAATGATGAGGGTCAATAGACGTGAGTTTTTCACATACTGTACTCCCTCTTTAAAAGTGTCCCAAAAGGCTTGTTCTTTTGTGTTCTCAACACCTTCAGGTTTAGCTACTTTCATAAAAGAAATCAATATAGAGGCTAAAAATAGCATAACCGCTGTTGTACCAAAAACGATTTCAAAATTCCCAAAAGCAATTATGACACCCGCTAACATCGGCGCAAGAATGAAAGAGGTTTGGTTAGTCATTTGAATAATAGAATTTCCTCTAGTTAAGTTTTCTTTTCTAATAATTGATGGAAGAACCGCACTTTCAGCTGCCCAAAAGAAGGCGTCTAAAATACCGAAGAAAAAGGCGAAAATAACGAAGGTCCACAAATTTACGCTTCCTAAAAGAAACCAAATGACTAGTCCACCTAGTAGCAAACTTCTACTAAAGTCGGAAATGAACATAATTTTCGTTTTGCTATAGCGATCAGCGACTGTGCCACTTATCACCATAAACAAAAGCCTCGGAATACTTGAAGCAATATAAATAAATCCTAAAGAGGCCTCAAGATTTAAAACCTTCACAACATACCAACTTTGCGAAAATAAGAAGAAAGAAATGGCAAAGCTTGATAGTAATGCAGCAATCCACAATAATAAGAAATTTTTATTTCCAAAAATAGATGATTTACTTTGTTTGCTTTGAACAACCGCACTTGCTTCATACGTCATCTGATTCACTCCTATTAATTTGATACTTTAAGTGTACTATCTAAATAATTCTCCTGACAACTTCTGGAGATTGGTTTTATCTCCGTCTTAAGGATGAAGGTGAGTGACAATATTATCTGAATTCCCTCCTAACTACTAAAGTCCTTCTTGTTCATTTTCATAGGCACTTTTCATATACAATGCGGCTATTTCATCTAATTTTTGATTGAGCCCTCTTTTTCACTGTTGATTCCCATCAAAAATAGACGAGAAGAAGACCCGAATCAGAGTTGTATCCTTGTTTATAGATGGATTCAAAAAACAACAAACTTTGCGAATACAATCTTTACAAGGGGTTCTTTTTGATTTTATACGCTTATTCATCATTTTCAGAAAATTCATTAGCCTTTTTCATGATCACGAATACACTGTAATAATAACTAAGAGGGGCTGTCTACATGGAGGTGTATGGTGATTTACTGTTAGTCACGGGTGGGTGGATACAAACATTTGGGACTGTCGTATCGGCAAGTGGTGAAACCCTTATTGCAAAAGAAGAGGGGGAATCAATCGAGAAATTAGCCCTCAAACTTGTTCTACTCGGAAACGGAATGGAAGCTTTTGGAAACTCATTGCAAGCGATTGGTCTACAGAAAGGACGGGATGTTAGTCAAGGAAAGTCTTTAGGTATTCTTGGATCATGGTTACAAGCTGCTGGAAATTCTACAAATGTTGTGGCTGCAGGTCTTCAAATTAACGACTTGGAAGAAGATGGATTGAAATTAGATATTTTAGGCGACTCTATCCAATCTATTGGGGCTGCATTTGAAGCTGTTTCTGCCAGTATGAGCGATTCAGAATTTGCACAAATTCAAGCATATGGAAATACATTATTATCATTGGGAGCGGCTATCGAGGGAATCGGTGAGACCTTTGTTTTACGAAAACAGAAGAAAATCGGGGAACAAATTCAAGCTTTGGGAAGCTACGCTGAAGCTGCAGGGGCAACTCTTTCAGCTATAGCTCTGACGAAGGAGTTTGAAAATAAGCATCATCGAAGTCCACAGCGAAATAAAAATAACAATCATCCTTTTTCTTTTGGTTCTATTAAGGATTTATATTAAAATAGAGAAGATTAAAGAAAAGAGGTTAGCCCATTGAATGGACAAGAACGAAAGAATATTTCTCCAGGTCAAAAAGTCAAAATCGTCCTTAAACAAGATCAACGAACAGGAACATTAACCGAAGGGGTTGTAAAGGACTTACTTACAAAATCAAGTAATCACCCTCATGGAATTAAAGTACGTCTTCAAGACGGACAAGTTGGTCGAGTGAAAGAGATAATAAGGTAAATTACATTTAATGAGCCTCCTTCTCAAATAGGAGGCTTTTTTCGTATTGATAGTCTAGTATTGACTGATTTTGGTAATGTAACCAAGTTAAACTGTAAGTCTCCATTCTCTATGCCTTCCAAATAGGTATTTCTGCAGTAGCTGGTAACTCATTATCTTATTTCTCAAGGCTGTTTTCGCAAAAATTGTGGCTTTTCAAATAGGAATATATTTCCTGATTTGTATGACTTCGTGCTCTTTTCCTCATGAAAAATTATCCATTTATAGATGGAAAGTAAGAAATCAGTCGAAAAACCTTACTGTCCTTTTTTTCTTTGTGCCAATAGCAACAAAGTATACAAAAAGAGACTTTCTCAAAAAGAAGATTGCTTTACGAAGCAATGGTTATTCCTTTTTAAAAATAGGGTTTGCGGCATTCCCCATTATATTCTCAAGTGAAATCAATACCAAAAAAGGGTATTCCAGCGATGTTTAAATGAAATAGCAACGATAGATATGAAAAATAACTTTACAAAAGGATGAAAGAATTTGAAACTTGTTGATTCGTTCACCTACACGAAAGTCTTACATTCTGAATAGTATACAGTAGCGTTACTTAGGAGGTGATAGAATGGAAGAGTTCTTTTTCGCGAAGCTTAGGGGCAGAAATGAAGTACCGCCAGTTGACTCCGATGCATTTGGCATTGCAAAATTCGTGTCGAATAAAGACTGTACCAGGATAAAATTCATCCTTAAGGTAGAAGATATTAAAAATTTTGTACAAGCTCATATTCACTTTGGCAATCGAGATGAAAACGGACCCGTCTTGGTATTTTTATTCGGAGCCGATCTCGCCACCCTTGAAGAACAAAACGGAATTTCCACTCGGAAAGGAGTGGTGATGGGGACCATTACCGATAAGGATATTGTTGAAAATCCGGTGGGGGTAAAAGATGTAGCAGACTTGCTTAAATTAATGAGAAAAGAAAAAACATATGTCAATGTTCATACTGAACAAAATCCCTCAGGAGAAATCCGCGGTCAAATCATACCCGTTAAACATCGAAAATACTAGAAGAGAGGCAATATGAGAAAAGTATAGAATAGGGAACGAAGCTTCTTTTATGCAGTCGCTCCCTTCTCTTACTGCTTCGATTTAGCATTTTTCTTCCAAAGACTCTTTTCGCATACATCGTTGCTATTTAGTCTGTTTTTAGATGGACCCTCCATTTTTCTGTCAATATCCCTCAAAAACAGAGGAAAAGCTGCCTTGAAACAATGATATACCAAAGTTTATTGTTTGATACAAACGAAACAAATTTTGCAAAAATAACCTTTCCGAATGTCTCCCTTTTCGCAATTAAAACTAAAAAAGGCAAGAGATTTACTTCACGATCAGTACGGGACAATTGGAACGTTTCGCCACTTTATGACTGACACTTCCAAGCACAAATTCTTGAAGAGCATTGAGACCCCTGCTACCAATAATAACAATATCTGCTTTATTTTTGTTTACATAGTCCACTATCGTCGGTCCTGGGTCACCATGTAATACTTTAATTTCATAATCTACCCCGGCCCGCTTCGCTTCACTCTCCACCTCTTTCATTCGATCCTTTCGCAATTCATTGACATCCACGGAATTCCAATTGTGAAGAACATCTGATTTTGAGCGGCTTGGATCGATTACATACACCACTTCGATGAATGATTTTGAGCTACATTTAGCAATATGTATGGCATTTTGAGCCGCGCGTTTTGAATGCTCTGATCCATCTGTCGCTAATACAATTTTCTTATACATAGCTCTTCCTCCTTTTAATGAGCACCTAATTTATTCGCAAGTTTACCAACCAATTCACTGCTGTCTTCATTTAAACCGGTCACTTTCACTTTAGCGCCGCTTTCTTCAAACTTTGACACAATTCGATCCACTGCAGCAACGGCCGAATCATCCCATATATGTGATCGACTTAGGTTGATTTCCACCCTATCAACCTTTTCTTTAAAATCAAATTGTAGCAGTAAATCTGTTACAGATGCGAAAAACAATTCACCGTGTACTATATATATTCTTTTTTTTCCGTCAAAAGTCCTTTCCACACGAATTTGTGAAATTTTAGCGACAAAGAAGATCGCACTTAACAACACTCCTGTAAACACGCCAAAGGCTAGATTATGAGTAAATATTACCGTCACTACCGTGACAACCATAACCAAGCCATCGCTCCTTGGGACAAGATGAAGTGTTTTTAAGGAGTTCCAATCGAATGTACTGATGGATACCATAATCATAACGCCGGCAAGAGCGGCCATGGGAATGCGTACTACAATATCACCAAGCACCACAATCAGAAACATTAAGAATACACCCGCAACTAAAGCTGAAAGTCGCCCCCTTCCGCCTGATTTTGTATTGATGACCGACTGACCAATCATCGCACAACCAGCCATGCCACCAAAAAATCCAGTAATCACATTCGCGATTCCTTGACCCCGACTCTCTCTATTCTTATCACTCGCGCTATCAGTAATATCATCAACAATAGAAGCGGTTAACAGCGACTCTAGTAAGCCAACGACCGCTAAAGCAAGGGAATAAGGAAGAATAATGATCAAGGTATCCAAGGTTACGGGAATATCCGGAAGTAAAAACTGTGGTAAGGTTTGTGAAATAGTCCCCATATCCCCTACCGTCCTCACCCCGTATTGCATAAAAATGGCTAAAGCGGTTACGACCACAATGGCGATTAGGGTCGAAGGGACAGCTTTTGTCAGGTAAGGGAGCAAATAAATAATGGCTAGGGTTAACCCAACCAAGGCATACATAACCCACACTTCATCCACAAAGTGTTGAAGCTGAGAAGTGAAAATTAAAATGGCTAGAGCATTCACAAATCCAACCATTACCGATCGAGGAATAAACTTCATATACTTTGCTAATCTTAATAGACCGAAAATAATTTGAAGAATTCCTGTCAGGATAGTCGCTGCTAATAAATATTGCAAACCATAATCGGCTACTAGATCAATAAACACAAGTGCCATCGCGCCAGTAGCTGCTGAAATCATCCCTGGACGACCACCAACAAAAGCAATCGTTACGGCGATTGTAAAGGAAGCATATAGCCCTACCATAGGATCTACCCCTGCAATAATGGAGAAAGCAATCGCTTCAGGAATTAACGCCAACGCCACGACAAGCCCCGAGAGTATATCACCTCTCACATTACCGAACCACGATTGTTTGTACGTGTAGTTTTCCATCAATGTCCTCCTTTTCCGTACTGTTCAAGGATAGTATTTTCCATTTCATGCAATCCTATTTGACTTCACTACTTTTTTCGAAGCCGATTTTGGATTAGTAGGCAGTAAGTGGATGAAAATGTGGTGGGTGATGGGCGTTTATGTTGTTTGGAATAGGACTTGTCAAATAAGAGCAAAATCCTTAAACTAGATTGTATTTTACGAAAAACGAACAAGCAATTATTAAGCTACAATTAAGTTTTATCATTCTTATTATTCTGACTATTTTTTCAGGTACAATAATATTGAATTAAAACGCTCTTTTCGTATACATTGTGGCTATTTCATCATATTTTTGATGAAATAGCCACAAACTTTGCGAAAACAGCCAATAAAAAAAACAGGTGAAGGAGGCGAAAAATGTTTTGAATAAGGGACTTACAAAGGCAGAGAATAGCTGGGTTTTTTATGACTGGGCCAATTCGGCTTATTCGATAATTATTTCTACAGCTGTATTTCCATTATTTTTTAAGGCTGCTTCAACAAATGCAGGTGTAAGTGGCGAGGACTCCACCGCTTATTTAGGCTACACGATTGCGATTGCTACCTTTATATTAGCGATGCTCGGACCCATTCTCGGGACCATTGCCGACTATGAAGGATTGAAGAAGAAATTCTTCACTTTCTTTTTCGCTCTAGGGATCAGCGCTACTGCATTGCTTGCTTTTGTACCAACCGAACAGTGGTTACTTTTATTAATTTGTTATACATTCGCTGCAGTTGGATCATCAGGGGCCAATGTCTTTTACGATGCTTATCTAGTGGATGTGACTTCAGAGAATCGCATGAATAAAGTGTCAGCACGTGGTTTTGGAATGGGCTATATTGGGAGTACGATTCCGTTTATTATAAGCATTGCCATCATTATTTTAGCCCAAAATGAGATCATTCCCATCACAACAACCTTAGCTAGTAAAATTTCCTTCTTAATCACCGCATTATGGTGGGGATTATTTACGATTCCGTTATTTAAAAATGTTCACCAAAAGTATTTTATTCAGCGTGAACCTAATCCTGTCGTTAATAGCTTTAAGCGGTTAGGGAAGACATTTATCGAAATCCGAAAATACCGAGCTTTATTCTTATTTCTTCTGGCCTATTTCTTTTATATTGATGGCGTCGGCACCATTATCACCATGTCGACAGCCTACGGGTCAGATCTCGGTATAAGTGCTACAAATCTATTAATTATTTTATTTTTCACTCAGGTCGTTGCCGCACCCTTTGCCTTTCTTTACGGAAAGCTATCCGAGAAATTCACCGGAAAAAAGATGCTCTATGTCGGGATTATTGTGTATATCATTGTGTGCATTTATGCTTTTTTCATGAAAACCACTTTCGATTTTTGGGTTTTAGCTATGCTCGTCGCCTCCTCACAAGGAGGAATTCAAGCATTGAGTCGCTCGTATTTTGCCAAGCTTGTTCCAAAGGAAAATGCCAATGAGTTTTTTGGATTTTATAATATTTTTGGTAAGTTCGCTTCTATTATGGGTCCACTTCTAGTGAGTGTAACCGCCCAGATTACCGGAAACTCAAGCTATGGTGTCTTCAGTCTCGTGATTCTTTTTATTATAGGAATTATTATTCTTTCATTTGTACCTGAACCAAAAGATGCCCAGAATATATCAGCAGAACCTGTTCGTGTTTAGAAATGAAAGCCCATACTATTTGTGTTGAAGTTGAAACTCATCGAGAAGCTTGGCAATCCAAGCTTCTTTTTTTCGGTTTGCTGTTTTCGCAAAGAGTCTACAGCAGCTGGATCAAGAAAAGCGGAAGTGGCTGCCCTGCGGCGTCAGGCAAATGAAGAACTCGGAGGTGATGCCTGCATCGCTGGAGGGTTATTCATTTGACCCCGAGCCGCAAGCCACTGTAGCTGGATCACGAAATGCGAAAGTGGCTGCCCTGCGGCGTCAGGCAAATGAAGAACTCGGAGGTGATGCCTGCATCGCTGGAGGGTTATTCATTTGACCCCGAGCCGCAAGCCACTGTAGCTGGATCACGAAATGCGGAAGTGGCTGCCTGCGGCGGCAGGCAAATGAAGAACTCGGAGGTGATGCCTGCATCGCTGGAGGGTTATTCATTTGACCCCGAGCCGCAAGCCACTGTAGCTGGATCACGAAATGCGAAAGTGGCTGCCCAGGGACGGCAGGCATCTGGCAGTACACGCAGTGAAGACTTTTCCTAAGAGATGTTTTTCATTGCTAGACAAAAAGTAAGCAATAGCAAAAAAACTTGCTGCCTGCTTTTTCTTTGTATCAGGAACAACAAAGCTTACGAAAAAAGGCTCATCAGTTTAAGACCATTGCCACTTGCATAATTACACCAAATTTCAGGAAAAGTAAGTAAAAATGAAATTTAATTAGATTCTCTTCATCCGTGGGTTCCTGGCTCATTCGGAGAGGCTAAAGCAAAAGGAGTCGCAGAAATGCCAGATCTTATAAAAGACTTATTTCTAGTAATTGGGCGGATTTTCACCATCTTACCTCTACTATTAGCAGTTGCAATCTTCATGGGGAAGCGATCAATTGGAGAACTACCTATCTTTGATTTTTTGATTGTCTTAACTCTCGGCTCTGTCGTGGGAGCTGACATCGCTGATCCAGAAATAAAGCATACCCATACCGTTATTGCTATCATCTCGATTGGCATTCTTCAACGAATGGTGGCCCGAATCAAAATTTCGAATCGGAAAATGGGGCGAGTGCTCACCTTTGAGCCGACCATTGTGATACAAGACGGCAAGCTGTTACGAGAAAACTTAAAAGAGATTCGTTATTCAATAGATAACATTCTCCAGATGCTTCGTGAAAAGGATATATTTGATGTAAATGAAGTGGAAACTGCGATTATTGAATCGAGTGGGAATTTGAGTGTATTAAAGAAACCGGAAAAACGCTTTGCCACGCTAGAAAGCATCGGTCAGATATCCTCTTCATCTTCAATTGCGCTACCCGTTATTATGGAGGGGGGATGTTTATGATCAAGTGCTATCAGAATTTAATGTTGATCGAGCTTGGTTAAAACAACAACTAAGCCTCAAGGGATTTCAGTTTAAGGATATCTTTTTTGCTTCAATCACTAAAAATCTAGAACTACATATTTCACTTAAAAACGAAGAAGATGTTGCCCTTCCGAAGTTGTATCACTAGAGACGAGGTACTCTTCCCTCATAACAATAGAGGTTAGGGAGTTCTCACAATTAGGCGGGAAGAACCCTGTTCATAAGTCTTTTAAATCATGCTTTAAATTCAACTTTAGCACATCGATAGCTTTATTTACGAAAAGCGGAAGTGGCTCGCCCAGGGACGGCAGGCATCTGGCAGTACACGCAGTGAAGCCTGCTTCACGTAGTGGGCTGACAAATGCCCGAGTCCCTAGCCACTGCAGCTGGATCACGAAATGCGGAAGTGGCTGCCCTGCGGCGTCAGGCAAATGAAGAACTCGGAGGTGATGCCTGCATCACTGGAGGGTTATTCATTTGACCCCGAGCCGCAAGCCACTGCAGCTGGATCACGAAATGCGGAAGTGGCTCGCCCTGCGGCGTCAGGCAAATGAAAAACTCGGAGGTGATGCCTGCATCACTGGAGGGTTATTCATTTGACCCCGAGCCGCAAGCCACTGCAGCTGGATCACGAAATGCGAAAGTGGCTGCCCTGCGGCGTCAGGCAAATGAAGAACTCGGAGGTGATGCCTGCATCACTGGAGAGTTATTCATTTGACCCCGAGCCGCAAGCCACTGCAGCTGGATCCGTCTGTTTTCGATAAAAACCCACTGTAAAATAGAAGATTTAGTTAAGAAGTAGATGAAATAGCCACATTATATACGAAATAACCATGGATATCACTGTTACGTCATGATAGGGGGAGGGATTTAGATGAAAGGAATATAACTAGCTATTATTGGAGCTCTCGTAGGTTGGCTGGTTTTCGGATTCTTCATAGATGAACATAGTCTTGTGTTCTTGTTTGTCTTAGTGATGGGTATTTCTATTGGGTACAGTATAGGGAAAAGAGAGAGGCTGAACATTTAAGTTGCACTACTTAAAAGAGCTTAGGTAGCCCTAAGCTCTTCCTTTGTTTTATTCACTTTCTTTATGACCTCTGAATTAACGATTTGGTCCTATTGACTCACTTAAATTGAGGCTGTTTTCGCAAAGGTTATGGCTTTTCGAATAAAAATATATTCCCTGATTTGTATGACTTCGGGCGCTTTTCCTAATGAAAATTTCTCCATTTCTAGATAAAAAGTAAGAAATCAGTCGAAAAAGCCTTACTGCCTGTTTTTTCTTTGTGCCTAGAGCAACAAAGTATTCTAAAAGAGCCTAAATTAAAGAAATAATAGGAAAAGATGTTCGACATCTTTTCCTATTAAAATGAACCAGTGAACTGTCACCTAGCTACCTGTACCTTAAGCTGCTTTCCCTTGATCGTTGTGTTCTTCATGGTCTTCAATACTGTTGAACCTTTTCCGTTTAAGATTTCGACATACGAAACATTCTCTTGAATCGTAATAATGCCGATATCCTGGGCAGACACTCCGTTAATTTTGGCAATGGTTCCGACAAAGTCAACGGCTCGAATTTTCTTTTTCTTTCCACCATTAAAATAAAGCTTCATAAAATCTTTATTTAACTGAGCACTTTTGTCTATTTTTTGAAGAGGAACTTCTTCCATTTTCACCCGAAATGCTTCTTTTGATTGAGAAATCATTTCTTTTGAAGGTGGATCAATCACTGGAATTGTAAACCCAATGTATTCTTCTATCGCTTGGAGAAATTTTTCCTCATACGGGGTTAATAAAGTAATCGCCTTACCCTCGTTCCCTGCTCGTCCTGTTCTGCCGGTACGATGGACATAGCTTTCTTTTTCCAGAGGAACGTCGTAATTAATCACAAGTGAAATATTATCAATATCAATTCCTCTTGCAGCTACGTCGGTTGCAACTAAATAGCGAAATTCTCCTCGTTTAAACTCTTTCATAACTGCGAAGCGGTCTTCCTGATACATTCCACCATGGAGTTTATCACATGGATAGCCCGCATCATCTAATTCTTCAAACAAAGAATTGACCCGTTCCTGTGTTCGGCAGAAAATCATGCAACTATCGGGGTTCTCCACCATGGTCAAGTTTTTTAAGACCGAAACCTTTTCTTCTTCTACCACTTGAATGAGTGAATGGTGAATTTTCTCAGTCGTAAGGCTTTGGGAGTCAATCTCTATATGTGTGGGATTTGACATATATTTATAACATAGCGCCTCTATATCTTGTGGTAATGTTGCAGAAAACAGCATGGTTACCCTTTCTTTTGGCAACTCATTAATGATTGCTTCTACTTGCTCAATAAAGCCCATATTCAGCATTTCATCTGCTTCGTCAATAATCAGGTATTGGATTTGTTGAACATCTAGCGTTTCCTTTTGAATATGATCGAGAACTCGCCCCGGTGTTCCAACGACAATATGTGTTTTTTGCTTTAGTTCTAACTTTTGGGGTTGAAAAGGTTGCTTTCCGTACACAGCAGTTGCCTTCAGTCGCTTATAACGACCAATATTGGTTAAGTCTTCTTTCACTTGTGCAGCTAATTCCCGTGTGGGTGTCAAAACAAGCGCCTGTGGTTTGTTCTCATTCCAATCGACCATTTCACAAACCGGAATACCAAAAGAAGCCGTTTTTCCGCTACCTGTTTGGGATTTCACAACTAGATCTTGCTTCCTCAAAGCTACTGGAATCACTTCACTCTGAACTTCAGTTGCATATTCGTAATTCAAGCTGGTAAGTGCACGAATAATTTCTTTGCTTAATCTATACTCTTGAAAGTTGTTTCTCATCTCTTTACCTCTTTTATTGGAGTGAAACTCCTTATTATCTTTTACATGATCATCCTTCCACCTTTGAAAGACGATTCTTACCATCATACCACATTTACTTTTATTCCCCAGAACAAACGATGATTCATTGATGCAACCAAAAACTTTCATTAAGCAAAACGATAATAGATGAGCAAAAAGAATGCTAGCGCAAACAGAAAATTCAAGAAAACAAACACCCATTGATCCAATTTTGTACGGTGAATTTTTATAGGAGGATCATAAAAGGAAACTCCTTCAATGATGAAAATGATTAAAATGATATGAATCATAAGATGGCCAATTATTTCTGTAACACCGAACAGCATTGTTGTTGAAATAAAAATCAAGGTTAACACGAAGGCCAGTAACCGATTTAAAATTCCTACAATGAGCAAATACCCGACGACAAACTCAATAAACGCAGCAAGCACGACAAACGTAACCGGTTCAAATCCAAAGGTAGGAACACCATGATTATAAATAATATCTACACTCATCGATGGAAAAACCCACTTCTCAACGGCAACCCAACACAAAGACAATCCTGTTCCTAAATATAGAAACGGAAAGCCCCAATTTTCAAGCTTTGTTTTCCCAATCAACAACACTGCAATAATCGCTAAATAAAACCCATAATCAAGCATATGAAACAAACCTGTTTCACTTAGTTGGAAAATGAAGAGACCCAAAAGAACAAGAGCTCCTGCTTTTGTCGCATAATGAATCGGAATCAGCAACAGAAAGATTGCTACCCACAAGGCCACTCTTATGCTTTGCTGATGAATGATGAATTCTGGAGCAAAAATTGAGCCTGATAATACTTGTACGACTAACGCAAAAGCCGTTCCATATTTTAAAATATATCTGGAAGACATTCGGTAACGATCAAAAAAAACATCTACTTTTTGAATGAGGGGGACCCGATCCAGTAAAGGGAGTAATTGAGTCAATGCAGCTAATAAAACGGCGACTAAAAGAGCGATCCCCATAAATAAAGGGGATAAAATCCTTTCAATACTTTCCTTCACTGGTGCAGCCTCGGTAAACCATTTTACATGAGCCTCCGCAAATAATGGGGTTAGTCCGATAATAGCTACCCCTATTAGAAAGAGTAGCCACTTTGAACGAGAAAACATCTGCATACGTTCCTCCTATAGAAAAAATCATTGTCTCAATAGGTTTTTCTTAAAAAGAAGAATTATGCAAAATGCTCGCTTTGATTAATCTGTCATCCGTTTCGATTGGATTCCCTCTTCCATCCCGATTGCTTGTAATAAGGTAAGCGCTCTTCCCGTCCAGTCTTACAGCACGAACCCTTCCCACCTTATCAACAATGGTAGAAATCGTTTTCGTTTCTACGTCAACGACCATCACTTTTTCTCCTCTTAATGCTGCTACGTAAAGTTTTCCATTGGCTATATCCATCCCGCTAGGCGCCCAAGTTATGTTACCAGAATGCATAAAAGGTGAATCCATACCACTCTTCTTTTCATCACCCTGAATTATGGGCCAACCATAGTTGTGACCAGGCTGGATTATATTAATTTCATCATGAGCATTTTGTCCATGCTCGGAACTGTACAGCACGCTTCCAGTATCATTCCATGCAAGTCCTTGAGGATTTCGATGTCCGTAAGAATAAACGAGGGAATCTTTAAACGGGTTATCCTCTGGGATCGTGCCATCTTTGTTCATTCTCAAAATCTTGCCTGATAATGAGGTAAGATCTTGAGCATTTTTAGGAACGAGAGCATCTCCAGTTGTGACATATAACTTCCCATCTAGGCCGATGTCTATGCGACCTCCATTATGAAAACGAGCGCCTGGTATTTTTTCTAAAATAACCCTTTTTTCCACCCAAGTGTCAGCTTGAAGCTCTACCTCCACAACTCTATTAAACACCTTTTCGCCTTCACTGTACGTATGATAAAGATACATTGTATGTTCGTCTTCAGCAGTCATACCTAATAGCCCACCCTCACCAAACGGAAAAACCTTCTTTTTTAGCAACAAAGGCATTCTCAATACGTTTCCCTTTTCAATCTTAGCAATCGTTCCACCTCGTTCTGTTATATACAAAACTTGGTCTAACTTTACGGCTTCCCATGGGATGTTAAGTTGAGTGGCTATCACATTAAAATTTTTCTGTTTGTTAGCTGTAGATTCTACGGTTTCTTGTGGCTGATTTGGCTGGCATCCAAGAAGGAGCAACACAATAGTTGTTGTTAACATTCTTTTCATATCTTCCCCCCCTTTTTAGACTCTTTTCCACTGTTGATTTTCATCAATAATAGACGAAAAGATACCCGAAACAAAGTTAAATAATAGATGATAAACTGATACGAAAACGGATGGAAACACGCTATTCTTCCCTCATTTCGTGTTAAAAAAGTTGCGAAAAGATGCCCGAAGTCAATCCCCATCATAATAGGAGGGCTAATTCGAAAAACCGCAACCTTTGCGAAAACAGCCTTATCTAGAAATGAAGAATTTTTCATTCGGAAAAGAGCACGAAGTTATACTAGTCAAGGGAGTCATTCTTATTCGAAAAGTCACAATCTTTGCGAAAACATCCATTAAGAAAGATATCGTCATTCAACGAGTGAAGAATTATGATAAACACCACAAAAGGACCTCCTTAAGTATAGAAATCCCTTGTTAGATTGCTTTTTTTCTATGGTGAAGAAATACTTATTTCGAATGGGGACTGCCAGGTGGGTAGTAATAAGGTGGAATTTTAATCCAACTTCTTTTTCTCATCAACAGTTTAAAACTCGCTCCAAACGTCACTAATTTAGCCTGGTATTGTAAAAATCTAACACCTACATCTGTTCGAGTACTTTCTGCTAAACCCGTTGCACATAGCACAATACATGCGGCAATTTTAGCTGAAACGGCATTCGCAATTTCGTTATCTGTTAATTTGACCCCTAAAGGTACATCATTTGGGTCTGATTTCGGTTTTTCATCGGATGCCACTGGCAAAGGAACACCTTCTTTTTTCAAAAAAACCTGAAATTCCACGATGTCCTTCTTAGAGGTTTTTTCTGCAACATTTAGTGCATGAGTTAATTCTTCATCCGTTGTCATATTTAAGGAAGAAATATAAATCGAGTGTGCTTCTTCAAATATGGTGAGCACTGTCCATAAATTCATCACTTCTCCAACATGCAAAGGGGGCTTTGGTTCTTCATCGACCATTGGTTTAATTGTATCCCATAACGCTTCAAAAGGATTTACCATTTCTTATCACCTCTAAATACAATTATCACCAACCATCCTTCAAAAAAAAAACATATACTTGGCTATTCTACTAAATCAACTTCTTTTTAAAGACTGGAAGTATGCCACATCGAATTCATTTTTAGCAACCCCCGGTGCAATGATTGAAGTCATTCTACCATTCTCTTCTGCCAGATAAAAACAATAACCTATACGAAAAATGGCAATAGAAAAAGCACTTAAAATTTTCTAAGTGCTTTTTACTAGATAGCTTATTCTGCTTCCGGAACAAATGAGCGCTTTCCTAGTTCGTTTTCTAGCATAAAGAACGCATTACTATCTTTATCAATTCTTTTGAGCTTCTGAATTAAGCTATCGAATAATGCCTCTTCTTCAACCTGCTCTTCAATAAACCATTTCAAAAATGTCATTGTTGCATGCTCGCGCTCATCTAAAGCCATGTCGGCCAGATGATAAATTCGGCTCGTTACTTCCTTTTCATGCTTTAATCCTTCTTCAAAGGCACCTAACACTGACGAAAATTCATTATTTGGTGATGAAAACCCATCGAATGTCACACGTTCGCCCATATCATTAATAAAATTATAAAATTTCATCGCATGAAAGCGCTCCTCTTCTGCTTGAATCAAGAAAAAGTTTGCAAACCCATCTAAATTCTCAGCGGAGCAATAGGCAGCCATGGCCATATACGCATGAGCGGAATAAAATTCGTAATTCATTTGATCGTTTAAACCCTGGACTAGTTTTTCACTTAACATCTAAAATCCCTCCTACTATTCATGTATAGTATACCCTAAATATCATGAAGATTGGACTATTTTGCCTTGAGATTAGTCTGTCCCACACATCCCTTTTCATCTAAACATATTCTATTCTAAATATTTGAAAAGGATGGACTACTCATGAACCTCCCTACTATTTTGGCAGGACCCATAGTAAGAAGAGTAACAGCTGTTGACGCCTATATTTGGATTGTCACTAGTGAAAACCTCCAAATCCAAGGAGAACTTTACCTTATGGATCAAAATCCGAATCTTGGCACATACGAACCTTTGTCCATTCATTCTGAAACAGAAACTCAAGTCGTTAGTGAACATCTTTATATTTCTTTAATAAAGCTAACACCTCAAGGTCAACCATTTCCAGAAGGAGTCCTACTCGGCTACAATTTATTTTTCATCTCAAATCACAATACCCTTGACTTAGGTGATTTCGGCTATTTATCAGAGAAGCATCCATACTCACTTGTATATCAAAACATGCCATATCCAACATTTTCAGTCCCTTCAGCTAGTTCGCCAGCCACCATTATGTATGGATCCTGTAGAAAACCACATGGAAAAGGGCCAGATGCCTTAAGAATTGCCGCCGAAAAAGTGAACTCGCCAACCGAACACCCAGACTGTCTATTTTTAATGGGCGATCAAATATACACGGATGATGTTGCTGATTCCTTATTTTCCTTAATCCAAATCGTTCAGTCCGCTCTTATGGAAAAAAAAAGCTGAAAACCTGGTCCACATTGAGCCACGGCTGAACTCAAAACCAATCGATCAAATTAGAAGTCGTTCCGTTACCGCACATCAGCTCTGCTTTTTCACATCAACTAAAGCTGAGAATCACTTACTTCGTTTGAGCGAGTACCTCTGTATGTATTTATTATGCTGGTGACCCGAACTATGGGATTGGGCCGTAAAATCAACGTCCTGGATTTACGAGTCACAAAATCCCTCCTTATCCTTCTTCCAAAAGTTGAGGAGAAAAAGATCCTTAAAGCAGCAAGACCTTCATCTAAAATCCTTCTACACCTCACTACCTGCTGTTCGTCGATTCCTTGCCAATGTTCCAACCTATATGATTTTCGATGACCATGATGTTACAGATGATTGGAATTTATCTGCTAATTGGAAACGGAAAGTATGGAATGCTCCACTAGGAAGACAGGTCGTCGCAATTGGTTTAACCGCCTATTGGCTTGTTCAAGGATGGGGAAATGTCCCCTCTTCTTTTTCACCTGAGTTCAAGGAAGTTATTCAGGCTTATGTAAGTTCACCTTTTCTTTCAAGGTCTCTACAACAAAAATTGGGAACGATGATGTGGCATGAGACATCTTGGCATTTTATTACTCCAACCTATCCTTCAACACTCTTTATCGATACGCGTACGAAGCGTGCCTATCAAGAGCCAGCAAAGAAAGCATTAAGTCCAAGCTTAGTTTCTGAAGCTGAGTGGTCGCACCTTGAGCATTCTCTATTTTCAACAGGATGGAAAAAACAGGATCCACTTCTCTTGGTTTCCCCTACCCCTCTATATGGAATTGGATTAGTTGAAAGCTTCTTGAATAAAATGGTGAGATTGCTGTATTCCCTTGGCCTCCCTATTCAAGCTGCAGTGGACTATGAGATGTGGAAATATAACGGGTGCCGCTTTAGTCTATTTCTCGAAAAACTCGTTCAATGGCAGCCCCAATCATGCCTTATTCTATCTGGAGATGTCCATACCTCTTCAGTAGTAAGGGCGACTATATTCTGGCACACTGGGTGGAAAATAAAGATTCATCAGTTTACGAGTAGTCCCCTTCGGAATCGTAGCTTCTCTGGAATTAAAGGCTATCTATTTAAACAATTCCTTCGACTCAATATCTGGAAACGTAGAAGGAAAGTCATTCAGCGAATCTGCACAAGAACCTTTGCCATCAAAAAAACGACACAACTGCACCAACCTTATGGCGGGAAGAAATTATCTACGGATAAGACGCAAATAATTATCTACTTCTTACCAAAAATAGCATAGGACTCCTTCGTTGGTCGAACAATCGCTGGCACCCCTTTTGGCTAATAATCAACGAGAATGAAAACGAGTTTCTTCCCATTCAATCGATCACAACTAGCTCTAGGGAAAAATCAGAACGGGGCATCTAAGTCCCGCTCTACACTAGAACATCGACAAGGTTATGACTATAATAGAAGCATAACTAAATAGGAGTTGAATTCATTATGAAAGAAGAAATCATCCAACGCTTTTCCTCATATGTAAAAGTAGATACACAATCAGATGAAAACAATGAACACTGTCCTTCTACAAAAGGCCAGCTAACCCTTGGAAATATGCTTGTTGAAGAATTAAATTCGATCGGTATGCAAGAGGTTACAATGGATGACAATGGTTATGTGATGGCAACCTTGCCATCGAATTCAGAAAAGACCTTGCCTACGATTGGTTTTCTAGCCCATCTTGATACGGCTACTGACTTTACCGGTCACAAGGTTAACCCGCAAATCGTCGAAAACTATAACGGACAAGACATACTCTTAAACAAAGAACTACATATTGTATTATCGCAAGAGGACTTCCCGTCACTAGCAAACTATATGGGTCAAACCTTAATCACAACTGACGGAACGACATTGCTTGGTGCTGATAACAAAGCAGGCATCACTGAAATTATGACCGCGATGGAATACCTCATTCAGCATCCTGAAGTCAAGCACGGAACCATCAGAGTCGCCTTCACACCGGATGAGGAAATTGGCAGAGGTCCCCATAAATTCGACGTAGACCAATTTAACGCAGACTATGCCTACACTATTGATGGCGGTCCACTTGGCGAGCTTCAGTATGAAAGTTTTAACGCTGCTTCCGCTAAGCTAACAATTAAAGGGCGAAATGTCCATCCTGGTTCGGCAAAAAATAAAATGATGAACTCAACTAAAATTGGCATGGAGTTTCATTCACTGTTACCAATAGAAGAAGCACCAGAGCACACATCGGGCTATGAAGGCTTCTATCATCTCTCATCCTTTGAAGGTGATGTCGAAGAAACAAAACTAGACTATATCATTCGAGATCATAATAAAGAGTTGTTCCACTCCAGAAAAGCGAAAATGGTGGAGATCACTCAAGAGTTAAACGCACAATACGGAAAAGAAACGATACAATTGGAACTAAACGACCAGTATTACAATATGAAAGAAAAAATCGAACCCGTTAAAGAAATCGTCGATGTCGCCTATCAAGCCATGAAAAACCTAAATATTGAACCTATTGTCGAACCCATTCGCGGAGGCACCGATGGTTCCCAACTATCGTATATGGGGCTGCCTACTCCTAATATCTTCACAGGTGGAGAAAACTTTCATGGTAGATACGAATTTGTATCCGTTAACCATATGATTGAAGCCGTAAAGGTCATCGTAGAAATTGCACGATTAACCGAAGCAACAAAATAAAAGGCTGTTTTCGCAAAGTTTGTGGCTTTTCGAACCAGTCTATAAACGGGGAAGCTTTGTTTCGGGCATCATTTCGTCTATTTTTTATGGAATTCATCGTGAAATAGACGATTTAATCAAAAATCAGATGAAATAGCCACAATGTATACAAAAAGAGCCAATAAAAAAACCCCATCTGATTTAGCAATCAGATGGGGTTTTTTATTCTCAAAATGGCCACTCGGTTACTCTCCTCTTCTTTTCTTAACTTCCTCTACACCACCGGTACCACCATCAACTCATCCTCAAGATGTAAATTATAGTAAAAGTGAGAATTTTATACAATCATTAATCTTTATAGATTATACTGTTCATGCGAATAGATTTTGAATAATCAAACTTTTAAAAGGAGGCCAATTATGAAATTTTTAAGATTCATCGTAAACAGAAAAATTCTTGTAGGTTTACTAGTTTCATTTGTATTAGCATTAGGAGGATACGCAATTTTCCAACTAGACAAAGAATTATTCCCTCCACTTGATTTTGATGGTGCCTATGTTTCAGTAACGGCCGGAGAAATGCCTGCTATTGAAGTCGAACGAAACATTACCACGCCTCTAGAACAGCAAATTCTTAGTATGAATGGAGTGGAGGATGTTAACTCCACTTCTTCAATCGGGAGAAGCTCTCTTAATGTCACCTTTGAACGTGGAAAAGGGGAAGAGCTTTCTAAAGAAGTCGAAAGAATTGCCAACACTGCCTTAAATACGCCTGGTGTTCAGGACGTTTTCTCCGATCAATACAGCACAACGCAAAGCTACGAATTTTATATGGATTTATCAGATGGGGACATGGCGGAAATGACTACCTTTGCAAAAGGAACCCTTAAACCTAGACTAGAAGCACTCCCTGAGGTTGGAGATGTCATGTTATCGGGGATACAAGAACAAGAACTTGCGATTGAATTCGATCGTGATAAGGTAATTCAGAAAGGAGTAAGCTTACAACAAGCCATCTCTGCTATCACAGAAGCGAATACCGCTGCCACTCTTGGTAAGTTAAGCGGGGAAGATAATACACCGACCCTTCGTTGGAATACCACTTTAGAAAATGTCGAAAATATTAAGGCTGTCAAAATCCCTACACCTACTGGCTATCTCGCAATTGAAGACATTGCCACCGTTTCTTTACAACCTTTAGAAAACTCATCATTTGTTTGGAAAAACGGATCAAAGGATCTTATTTTTATACAAGTAGGACGCGGTTCTAATTATACCCAGATTGACATGGCCAATGCCGTTAGAGCTGAACTACAATCGATTCGTGATGAAAACTTAATCACAGGATTTGAAATGAATGAAATGGTTGCACTGGCCGATTATGTTCAGGAATCATTGGATGGGGTTACGAATAATATCATCATCGGTGGTGTGATCGCCATTGTGATTTTGATGCTTTTCTTACGAAACTTACGTGCAACCTTGATCATTGGTTTATCAATCCCTACCTCCATTTTGCTAACATTTTTGACAATGTGGCTATTAAATTACAGTTTTAATATCCTAACTTTAGTGGGTCTTGGTTTAGGGGTTGGGATGATGGTTGATTCCTCCATTGTTATCCTAGAATCCATTTATCATAAAAAAGAGCAAGGCTTCTCTAAACTTGAAGCCGTCATTAAAGGAACAAAAGAAGTTGCATCTGCCGTGTTTGCGTCAATGCTTACCACTATTGTTGTATTTGTTCCCATCGGGTTACTTGGAGGCGAAATGGGCCGTTTTATGATTATGCTATCAGTTGTAGTAGCCATCACGCTGACTAGTTCAGTAATTGTATCCTTTACACTAATCCCATCACTTTCAGAGAATTTCTTAAAGCTTCGTAAAAAAACAGTTAATAGAAAAGAAAGTAATTTCACTACAGGCTACAGCAAAATGATCTCATGGGTCGTTAAGAAAAAACGCTCCAGTTTTGCGGTAGTCACCCTATTCTTTCTGTTTTTTGTAGGATCATTATTACTTATAACGAAAATACCGATGACGATTATGCCCGATATGTTTAATCGTTACGCAGAAATTGCCGTAAGTGTTGAAACAGGGGTATCCGTAGCGGACAAAGAAAAAATAATAACAGAAATGACAGAATCACTCTCAAAAGTGGAAGATGTTGATACGGCCTACATCATGGATGAAGGTAGTATGTTATATACGATTATCAATATGACCAAAGGTGAAGATATCACAAAAGAACAACAGGAAGTAAATGAAGATATTTTTCGTTCTTTACGTGCACTAGAAGATACGACCCCAATTGAAAGTGTTGCCAGTGCCATGACTGGTGGAGGTGGTTCCCCAGTCCAAGTCACAATCCAGGGAGAAAAGTTTGCAGATCTTCAAACCTTAGCCGCAGACTTTCAATCCGAATTAGAAGCGATCACTGGAATCGTAGGAGTGACGACATCAATTGAACGAACATCGATTGAAGAAGTTATTACGTTAAAAGAAGGCCCCATCCAAGAAGCTGGTTTAACCTCCACACAAATCAAACAATTCATCGAACAAGCATTTATCGACATGCCTGTTGGTTCCATTTCAATAGAAAACGAGACCACACCAATAAAAGTACGCTGGAAAGAAAAAACAGATGAAACTTCAGAAGTACTGAATTTAATGATCCCTACCTTAAATGGAGAAAAACTACTTTCTAGCTTTATTGAATTATCAAGTATCGACACACCGAATGAAATTTCACATAAAAATGGTGAACGCTTTATCTCCATCTCTGCTGACATTGAAGATACGGATCTTGGAACTGTGAATCGTAAGGTCCAAAATCTCATTTCCGACTTTGAAACGCCTAGTGGTTACAGCATATCAGTCGCAGGTGACTTGGAGGCTCAACAAGAATTGATCATGGAGATGTTGATGATTTTAGCAATTTCTATCTTCTTGGTGTATCTCGTGATGGCGGTACAATTCAATCATCTTATCCATCCGGTTGTGGTAATGTCGGTGATTCCAATGACGATTGTCGGCGTTATTCTTGGACTCTTTATCACACAACGTGAGCTTAGTGTCATGTCAGGGATGGGCGTAATCATGTTGATTGGAATTGTACTGAACAATGCTATTCTGTTAATTGACCGTACAAACCAACTAAGAAATCAAGGTCTCTCTGTTCAAGATGCACTTGTCGGAGCAGGAAAGGATCGTATTCGTCCTATTTTCATGACGACCTTCACCACAGCAGGTGGTATGGTTCCATTAGCCTTAGCATCAGGGTCCTCCGGTAACTACCAAGCACCGATGGCAACCGTCATTATTTCTGGACTTTTATTTGCCACTTTTATCACCTTGTTGCTCGTTCCTGCTGTTTATCGATTATTTTCAAGCTTAGGTGTTGGGATCAGCCAAGTAGGGCGGAGTAAAAAGAAGGAAAAAAACAGTGAATCTTCAACTCCTAGCGTTCCAGAGGTAATCTAAAGTATAGAGACAAAAACACGTTCATAACTTTGAGCGTGTTTTTGTCTCTCGGTTATTTCTTTAACTTGTGTAACAGTAAAGTAAGCATTTGGATTAGATTCCGTGTAGTGCGCCCTTCTTTCTATTACTTTCCGGATTAGCTAGCCTATTTACGTAAGCATTCTTTAGTAATCATAGTTAAAATGATTAGTAAGCTGTCCGGTTTCATCTTTTACCTACGTTGTTACTTGAACAGTCAAATCGCCACTAGCCATATTTTATGTACCTGCTTATTCAAAAATGAAATAGGTTTTTCGATGCTTCTAGCAACAATAAATGCAACAATCAGTCCGATGATAACCGCTATGGTAGCAATCATTAAAATCATATTTCTTAGTTTTTGTGCACTAGACAATAATTCGTTGGTTTCATATACCACCCCAATTTTCCAGCCTGTCGTAAAGCCACAATCTTTACGACAGGCTGTTTTCGCAAAGATTGTGGCTTTTCGAATTAGTTCTCAATTCGTGATGAAGATTGACTTCGGGCATCTTTTCGCATCATTTTTAACACGGAATGAGGAATGAAATTAGTGTTTCCATCCTTTTTGTATGCTACATCAACAAAGTATGCGAAAAGAGCCTTACGAAAACAGCCTTTCAAAAAAATAAAAAAGCTGGAGAAGCGCTCCCTAAGCGATTTCCAGCTTCTTATACAAAATTCTTTAGGCTAAAGTGACATGAATCTCTGCAACTTCACCATTTCTTATCGAAAGAGCTTCCTTCTCCTCCAGATTATCCGCTAGTAGCGTTTGCATCCTCGCGTCCTTGAAGAGTAATTCATAAGAACGTACCTCTACTTTGCTATCACCGAAGGTACTTAATTTTTTCGGATTATGATACGTAACCTTTGTTTGCCCAAAGAGTTGGAAGGACAATTCACCATTTTTCTTAAACAACCAATCAGGTAAATTTGGAGCTAGAGTAAACGTCAGCTTTCCTTTATACATTTGGAATGGGCTTGATCCAATCATCATCGTTTTCCACATGCTTAAAAACTCTGCCGTTGAGCCACTCAAGCGGGCAACAAAACCTCGACCATGCGTATTTGCATCCGGATTCACAGAACTGGCAATGAAAGAGGAGTTTTCTAACGTACTTCTTCCATAGATTTTTGGATCTAAAAATGGAATTAGCGAGGTCTGAAGCTCGTTAAAATACTCTTCATATAAACCTGATTTTAATAGCTCAAGTAAGTATTTGTACGACATATGCAAGAACACAGATTCACGCTCTAACCAGCCAGGAGTGAATGCTTTAATTCGACCAATTTCATGAGGCTCATCGTTTAGGCTGACAGATGTTTTGTACATCTTAATGTCAGCATCGAATAAGTCCGTCTCTTTTACTTTTCGATAGATCTCTCTTGCTTTTTCAGTAGTTTCATTGGCTTTTAGAGCGCGAGCTGGACCTTCTAAGAAGTAAGGTAACGGTCTCGGTTTAGAAAACTTCTTCACGTTCACTTTCGGAAGGCCGTAAGAACTCATGACTTCGTTTCCGTTCGCATCCATCACCACTTCGAACTCTTCCGCTTCAAAGATTACATACGTCGGATATAATCCCTCTCCAAGTACTTCTGCTTTTGCAATACCTACTTGAATTTTCCGTAAAAACCCTTGATAGATATGCTCTAATTCACTAAGCATAAGTGTTGATTCTGATCCATCGATTCCAAAACGAATACTAGAGCGATAGGCTTCTCGTAAAGTAGACACCTGATCCCAATAATCAAAATCAGTTAACTCGCCATTTAATTGAGCCTCTACTAGAGGATAAATTTTTCTTAATAAGGTAGCCATCTCAGTCGGTAAGGTACACTCTCGATTTTGATAGGAAGAAATCGCTGTTAAAATAAATCCAACCAATCGCTTCAATTCAAACGTCTCACCGACCCCTGAACCTACTAATCCTGGCAAACCATTCAAGGCATCATTCCATCCTGGTTTGTTTGCCTCCATTTCGACACCAATACCCGATGGATCCAGAGTGGAAAACTTCATCAAGGAAAGCGAGACTAACTTAACCAAGAGATTCGTACGATAAATGTCTCCCTCACCGCTCTTTGTTTTAAGCCAATTCGTATCATTGATCTTGATTCCTAACGTAGCCATCTTCTCGTCGTCTTCCATCACAGAACCGTATTGTCTTACCTTTCCTTCTGCGAGTACATATTTTTCTTCTCTCGGCAGTACGTAGGCAGGACTATCGAAGAAGGTATACTCCTTATCCTCAAATAAAAATTCTTCTTGCCTATCAGGATAAATATCGAGGTAACTTTCCACCAAATCTAAATTATAGGTCCAGTGATCAATCCAGAATCCTTCCCCGAATCCTGCTTCAATATTTTGTTGAGAAAGCTTCAATACCTCAGTTAAAAAGCGATTTCCCTCTAACAACTGTTCGTTTGCCTCATTCGTAAGCAACTGAATTACTTGACCTGGTGTGAATTTCCCCTGCAGCAACTTGGTCATTTCCACTTGACGGGCCGGAATATTATTTTGAATTAGTTCCTTTACCTTATTTTGAAGAGCTTGTTTTATTTCAAACGAACATCCCTTTACGGATAGAGGATTATATCCGTCTGCTTGAATCAAACTCATGAACATTTTGGCATTAAAACTTCCGACTTTTGGGTTAAAGTAAATATCATTTCTTCGATTCTGATTGGCATCTCGGAAATTCCCATTCCCCTGTGAATAATATTCTGGAGCAATGCTGAAGAAGTTATAGTCTCGCTCTAAATCTCCATGTTTTCTTGAGAAAAGATGATACACGAACCCTTCGTCCCCGTTCTCTAACACTTGAGGATAGCCTCCGCGTAGTAAATTATCTAAATAGTTTTGACGACAATATTCATCAAAAATTTCCGAGCCTGAGTTCGTCTCAATCGGGTTCGTCAGCTCTGAAATCATCGTAAAAGCAAGTTGCTGCTTTTGTTCGATAAACTTCAGACTCACAATCTCCTCCGTTTGTTGATGAATACGCTCTATATCATCGACATGACCAATAATCGTACATATCGTCATGGTCTCTTCTGTACCTAATACTCGTTTCACAGGCGTAAATCCACATGGTACTTTATTCGCGGTCACTTGTTGCGATTTCATGATTTCTTCTATTGATATACTGTTAAATCTTTCTGGATACTGAAGTGAGGTATCACGGCCAAAGATAAGCTCTGCATCAACAATAGGTGAAATAAGCTGCTCGTCATTAGAAAACGATAAATAGAAATGACCGCTCTTGATTTCACTTACCTCTGCTTCGTCTCCCATACTCGCTCTTACCCGGTAGTAAGGGATTTGATTTTCAACGTTATATACTTCCATCCAGCTTCGTAAAAGATTTCCTAATTCCTTGAACGCTTCATTCGTTACACCGTTTGGAAGAATTTCTGGTAGTCCATCCATCACTTCCATTTCGACTGGCTCTCCAGCTAAATTCGTAATGTCGACTTTTCGGACCAATCCAGCAAAATTTGCTTCTGGCATGTGAAAATATTGAATACTTACCTTTAGTCCCATTTCTTGATTGATTTCTTCAATACTCAACTGATTCGCTTCAATAAACATTTTGCGTTGAATATGCTTGCGGTTTCGCGTAGGGCAAAATGCTTCATAAACCGTGTCTTGATGTTTCATTTTGATAAACGTTCTAAAACCACTCGTCGCAACCGTTTTATATGCAATACTAGCCGGTGAAAATTCCATAATCGGTGTATGCTTATCTCTTACCCCAAAACTAGTGATTCCTTGGCCACGATTAACATAAAATGTCCACATTGGAATCCCATTTACACCAGCAATCCCTGGTAAAAAGCTAGAAAATGTATTCGCTTTATCAAAGTCTTGTATTTCAAATCTTTTTTTCTGATCAAAAGAATAATTTCCCATTGTCATGAACTTTTTCCACCTAACGTTTTTTATTCAAGCTCTTTTCGCATTTTTTGTTACACTTTTATTCTCTACTCCTTAATGAAAGTTGAATGAATAGTTTATTGAGATGGGAAAATAACGAAGAAACAGTCCCTTATTAGGGGGATCCTCCTCTATCCAAAAAACAACAAAATATTTAAAAACAACTCGGACTCATCGCATATCTACCATTCATACAAAAAACGGACCTGAGAGAGTTCTCGATCCGCCCCTTGTATTTTCTTGAAAAAGAACTTATTTAGTGAAAATAAAAGTCGCGATTGAATGCGGAGGTAAATCCGTTTCACATACATCTTCCATATATCCCATCGTAAAAGCAGTTGCTTGGTCACTTTCGTTCATCGCTACGACGACAACTGATCCATCTTCATTTAAGAATCCTGTTGTCTGTATGCACTCACTACTATTTTCAATTTTCACCCGTACCGCACCCGGTCGAATATATTTGCTGAAGTGGCCGATATAATAAAAGGAACTATTATAGTGTAATTCCTTTGTTTTCGTATCGGCAATAATTGGGGCATCACATAGGTTGCCGACATGATTCGGACCGCCTTCTTCATTTAGAACCAAGTTCCAATCCAAGTAACCCTCTACCCAATTATTGAGATCACCGATCATATTTCGACCATAACGTTCCCCTGTAAACCACTCGCCTAGCTTTACACCACCTTCTTGACAGCCCTCGGTAAATAATAAGTGTTTATCCGGGAAGCGATGATGAACTTCGCCTACATTCTCGAATTCTTCACTCACATACCAGTGTAGACCTGTTCCCCAAACATATTTCGCTGCCTCTGGGTCCTCTAGAACGGTAGAAGCTCGCTCAACAATCAAGTCGCGGTTATGGTCCCAAATAATGATATTTACATCCGATAAGTCCGCTTCGTGCATAATCGGCCCTAAATGATTTTTCACAAAATCACGTTCTTCTTCGGCGGTATAAATACACGAATCCCACACTTGAACGGCTGCTGGTTCGTTTTGGACCGAAATCCCCCAAATGTCGAGGTCTTCCTTCTGGTAGGCTTTAATAAATTCCGTATAATAAGAAGCCCATGTATCTCTGAACTCTGGAAGCAGTTTTCCACCATTATTCATTTCCTGGTTCGACTTCATCCAAGCAGGAGGGCTCCAAGGAGAAGCTAATAACGGAATACTTCCCCCTTTTGCCTTCATTGCATCCTTAATCATTGGAATCACCCATTGATGGTCTCTTGCAATATCAAACGTAGCTAGTTCTTGATCATTCTCTTCCACGTACGTGTAATTTTCTAGAGCAAAATCACAGCTATGAATATGAACTCGACCTATGTTGTACCCTAAACCTTTCTTTTCGTCAAAATAGCTCTCAATCGCTTCTTGGCGTTTTTCTTTAGGCATTTGGGCAAGTGTATATGCTGCAGCCTCTGTGAAGGCACCTCCAAATCCAACCATCGTTTGATAGGTTTCATCTAGAGATACGACAATATCTACTGGATTTCTTTGTTTGTTTTCTGAAAAAACTAGATGCTCTTTCTCTGTTAAGCGATCTTCAGTATCTTTTGCTGTAAGAATCATGGTTATTTTTGACATAGTCTATACACATCCTATTATCATTCTCATCTCAAAGCTACGGTTTTTCTAAATCGGTTTCGTTTTCCTTGTCATATTGCTTATATGGAACGATTTTTGATAATCTCTGCATATCTTATTGCACTATCCTTTAAATATCTTTCTTGTGTTTTAAAATCTACATACGTAATGCCAAATCGCTTCTCATAACCAAATGCCCATTCAAAATTATCCAGCATCGACCACAGATAATAACCAGCAATATTCATACGCTCTTCATTCAATTGAGCAACAGCAGACAAATGTTTTTCAATATAGTCTACTCTTTTAGCATCATGAACACGACCATCTTCTTCTAGTACATCGTCATAAGCTGCACCGTTTTCTGTAATGTAAATTGGTAGACTAGTATATTCTTTTCGAAGTCGATGAATTAATTCTTTAAACTCGGTTGGTGCTATATCCCACCCCATTCCAGACTTTTCATAATCTGAGTAAGCTGACGTGAATAAGAAATCTTCTGCAGCTGAATATTCTATTAGGGCACGATTATAATAATTAATACCAAAGAAATCGATTGGTGTAGAAATTACGTCTAAATCTCCAGCATGGATAAAGTCATAGGAATGAACGTACTTGGAGTACAAGTTCATCATATCCATTGGATAGTGACCTTTAAAGATTGGATCTAAAAACCAGCGATTCAAATATCCATCAAAGTTATTTGCAGCTAACAGATCATTCGCACTATCACTAGCAGCATAGATTGGTGAAAGGTTAAGTGTGATGCCAATCGGTTTTGTCGCTTGAATCGTTTCTTTATAGAATTGAACGGCCTTTCCGTGTGAGAGAAGAATGTGATGAGACGCGCGAACGGCTTCATCCATATTGCGGTGCCCTGGAGCATGCTCGCCTTGATGGTATCCAAGTAACGCTGCACACCAAGGTTCATTATGAGTGATCCACATCGAAACATACTCATCTAACTCTTCAAAACATTTTTTAGCAAATTCCATAAACCAATCGACCGAAGCGCGGTTTACCCAACCACCTTGATCATCGGCCCATTGCGGCAAATCCCAGTGATAGATAGTGACGAAAGGCTTAATTCCAGCTTCTAGTAGACCTGAAGCTAATTTTTTATAAAATTCCATACCTTCTGGATTGTACTGTCCTTGTTTTGGAAAAACACGTGGCCACGCAATTGAAAATCGATACGAATCTACACCGAGACGTTTGATGATCTCAATGTCTTCTTCCACTCGATTGTAATGATCACAAGCGACATCCCCCGTGTCTCCGTTTAACACTTTCCCCGGAGTTTTTGAGAAAGTGTCCCAAATAGAAGGGGTACGACCATCAGCTGTTGTTGCTCCTTCTATTTGATATGATGACGTGGCTGTTCCAAAAATAAAATTTCGTGAAAAATGTTTCATATCTTACACCTCATTATCCTTTAATAGATCCTGCTGAAATACTGCTAATAATGTACTTAGAGAAGAACAAGAATGCGACCATAATTGGCACAACCGATATCGCAATCCCTAAATACAAGGAACCTAAGTTTTGAGCTACTTGAGAGCCTCTTAAGAATCCCATTAAAACTGGAAGTGTGTATTTTTCTGGTGAGAACAACACCACTAATGGAACAATATAGTTATTCCAAGATCCAATAAAAGTGAAGATTGACATTGTTGCTACTGCTGGCATCATAATTGGCAATGCAACCGTATGAAAAATTTTAAGCTCCCCAGCCCCATCCATTCTAGCTGCCTCTAATAGTGATGGATGAAGAGTCGTAGCTAAATATTGTCGTAAGAAGAACACGACAAATGGACTTGCAATTGCTGGAACAATTAATGGGATATACGTATCAAGAGTACCTAGTACTTTGTTTAATTCATAAAACCCGATTAATCCTAACTGCCCTGGAACCATCATCATTAATAGCATAAAGAGGAATAAATATTTTTTCCCTTTAAAATCGTATACCGCAAATCCATAAGCAGTTAAGGCCGAGAAATAGCCACTTAAAATGGTGACCGAAACTGAAACAATCAAACTATTTTTAAATCCAATCCAGATGTTCACATAATCCATCATCGTTTTGTAGTTTTCAACAAGACTGCTGCCTGGAAGAAAGCTAAAACCCATAATAATATCTTTATTATCTCTCGTTGCATTGATTATCATCATATAGAATGGAATGATGCTGATCACCGCTAGCACAATTAATAATGTATAAATGATTATTTTTTTAAAGTTCTTTTTGGAATTCATCATTATTTACCCCGATTCTTCGTCGCTTTTACATCGCGGTACATGGATTTGAATGTAATGGCTGAGAATATTACAGTAATCAAGAATAGCGCGTAAGCAATCGTCGCTGCGTAGCCATAATTATTGTAACGGAATGCTTGGTTGTATAAATACAACACCAACGTGTTTAATGCGCCTTCAGGTTCTCCTAAACCATCTGTAATCAGCATTGGTAAGTCAAATAACTGCAAACCACCAATTAAAGACGTAATTAACACATAAAGCATAATTGGTTTTAATAAAGGTAATGTAATTTGTGTAAACGTTTGCCAACGGTTTGCGCCATCGATCAAAGCAGCTTCGTAGTATTCCTTTGAAATACCTGACACCCCGGCCATTAACACGATAAACGTATAACCAAACCACATCCAAGTTAAGATTAGGGCTACCGAAACTTGTGCAGTAATCGGTTCATTTAGCCAGTTAATTGGCTCGCCAATAATTCCTAATTTCAATAAAAATTGATTAATCGATCCGTATTGCCAATCAAGCATAATATTAAATAAAATTGCAACCGAGCTAATGGTAATTAAATTCGGTAAGTAAAATATCGCTCGAAAAAATCCTAACCCCTTCATTCTAAAGCGTAAATCCGAGAACAAAGCTGCCAGTAGTAGCGCGATCCCAAGCTGTAACGTGAAGTTTAATCCCCAAATTTTTAAGGTGTTAAAAAATGCTTCATAAAAATATGTATCAGAAAATATTCGGATATAGTTTTCTAGACCAATAAATTCTGGACTCCCATATCCTTCATAATGTGTGAAGGTATAATAAAAAGTTAGGAGAACAGGGTAAATGTTAAAGACGAGGAAGATTAAAAAGAATGGTGCTACAAAGAAATAACCTTTGTAATTGATGTTTTTCATAATATATTCCCTCTTTCTCATTACTGAAATAAATGAGGATAGACCTTAAAAACAAATCTATCCTCATTTACTGTTTCACACTCTTTTTTATTTAGGTGTTTTGATATCTGGATAGGCGTTCTTAACAGCTTTATAGAAATCTTGAATCGCTTCATCTTTCGTCTTTTTGCCATCCACATATTCGCTTACATGTGCGCCTAATAATGTATCAATTTCTTGATCATATTTGGTTACAGCCTTTGCATCAATTGCTTTTGCTTGCTCTAAGAAGAATGTATAGTTATTTTGTCCACCCAAGAAATCTTCATTGAAATCATCTTTAATCTTTGAAGTTACAGGAAGATATGATAATACGTCTCCTGTTTCGTTCGCCCAGTCCGTTAAGAATTCTTCATCATGTGTCATCATTTTAACGAATTCAAACGCTAAATCTTTTTTATCCGATCCTTTGTAAATCCCTAACCATGTACCACCCCAGAAATACGGATTTGGTCCAGATGTAACAGCCCAATCACCAGCAGTATCTTCTCCACTTGGTTTAAGAACACTATGCAATCCCCATGTTGGTAGAGCATAAGAGAATACTTCTGTTTTGTCTCCAGAATCTTCTTTTACTTCTTCCCATCCGCCGTTATAGGCAATCTCACCGTTCATAGAAGCGAACCAAGATGGTGACCATTCTGGTGCAAATGCTGTATAATCTTTATCACGAAGTTGTTTTGCTTGATCGAAATAATCTAATTTTGCTTGAGTCATGACTAATTCTTTGTTCTCGTCCACCCATGGTGTAGAATCTACCCCTCTTGCGAACCAGCGAATAGCTCCTTCATCAGGAAATAAGCGAACTCCTTCTTGTTTTAACTTTTCTCCGACTTCAAACAGTCCATCCCACGTGCTCATCATATTTCCAATTTCAGTAGGATCATCTGTACCTAACACGTCTTTAGCAATACTACGGCGATAGAAAATTCCACCTGGAGTTGTCTGCCAAGATAATGCTTTAACATTTCCTTCTGAATCTTTCCCTAAATCATATACATATGGGATATAATCCTCTTCCCATTCATCTACGTTGTAAGGCTCTTCAGATAAGTTTTCCCAGTAATCTCGCTCTGTCCACTGTTTTAAGAAAGCAACTTCTCCGGTGAATACGTCTGGTGCTCCAACGCCACTTTCAAGAACGGGCTTGATTTTTGTTGGATAATCAGCGATAGGAACAATGGTTAGTTCCACCTTCACATCATGCTTATCTTCAAATGTTTTAATTGCACCTTTTTGTAGTTCATCTGTAAAGGACCAAACCTTTAATACTTTGCTATCTTTTTTACCTCCGTCTGAGTTTGCTTCATTACTTGAAGAACACCCAGCAATAATTCCTGCCATTAATGTAAGAGCTAAAAGCATATGAATCCATCGTTTCATCTTAATACCCCCATTATGTTTTCTTTATTGTAATAGATGCTAGCTAGCCACCTGAATTACCAAATCTATTAATTCGAAAGCGGTTTCGTTTTTGGTTAAAAAAAGCAGCTAATTAACTTATAACGCTTCCCTATTTTTACCGTAACAAGCAGGTTAAACATAGATTTTCAATATAATTCACAAATCAATCACTACATCTACTGATTGATTTGTGAAATTTATGTAAAAAAGAGAAGAAACTCATTTTTCTGAACCGGTTTCGCTTTGGAATAAAAAATAGCTTTATTAGAAGTTAAATTCTTTTACAGCTATTTCTCACCATAAGTTTAACTGGTACTTGAATTTGTTCGATCACTTTCTCCTTTTGATTAATCTGTTGGAGAAGAAGATCGGCTGCTTTTTGACCGATAATATCGGTTTGTTGCTTAATTGTGGTTAAAGAAGGGCTCACATGCTGAGCAAGAGCAATATCATCAAAACCTATGATCGAGAAATCGTGTGGAACATCAAGGCCTATATCTTTAATCGCCTCAATTGCCCCTATGGCTATGCTATCACTCGATGCGTAAATGGCTGTCGGTCGAGATTCAAGCTTCAAAAGCTTCTTCATGGCCCGATATCCGCCCTCTTGTGAGAAATAATCTCCATTCACTATATACTCTTCTTGAACATCTAACGACAAACTTTTCATACTTTCAATATAACCTTTTAATCGTTGTTGACCTGCAAATGTTTTTTCATGTCCTGCAATATGAGCAATTTTTCTATGCCCCAATGAGTATAAATAATCAACGGCAAGTTGACTACCAGTAACATTGTCAGAAAATACCACACTTGATGTTTGGCTATTTAAGTCAATAACCACGCTCGGAATCGCATCTTTCATTAACTCTTGCACTTGTTTATCTTCTACATTAGAACATACGACCACTACCCCATCTACACCACGATAACGAAAGTGATCTAAATAACTTTTGTTATGTTTCGGCAGATTTCGTGAAGCAAAAAGTAAATCGTAATCAAATACCTCGACAGACTGTTTAAAACTCTCGATCACTTCATTAAAAAACGGATGTTTAATCCCTATTCCAAGTGACTCGACAAAAATAACTCCAATAGTCCATGATTTTTTCGTTGTTAAAGTTCTAGCCGACGAGTTCGGAAAGTATTTCATTTCCTCTACAGCTTCTAAAATCAACTTTTTCGTTTTTTCACTAACATCGGAATAGTTATTAATCGCTTTTGAAACAGTCGTAACTGAAAAACCAGTTTTCTTTGCGATATCGTAAATTGTAACCATTGGTTTTTCACTCCATCCATAAATCGAAAGCGCTTTCGTAATTTATTATATTCTCTATTTATGTAATTTGCAAACCCTTTTTTGGGCTAAATTGTGAACTTTCAGACTTCAATGTATATTTTCTCTCTAGTATATTTCATGTTTTACAAAGTCAGGTGGTTTTTCTTTATACCTAAGCTATTTTCATATTATTTGTAGTTATCAACCGGAAACAGACTTTATTGCTAGATTACCCTGCAAATAATGAGGAAAGATGATCAGAACTCTGTCTAGAATGATGCAAAAAGTGGCTATGATTACCCAAACTAACCATTAGCTATAACGATTTGAGCATGTTTTCTCCTTCTTACTTCAAGTTACTGTTTTCGATCTGACCTAGGGTATGGATTTTGCGCTATCTTTTTTTGTTATGATAAGGCTGTATTTTCTATTTCTTTCCTATCGCAAGGTTAAATTAAAGCATCGGCTATCTAGTTTTTTTTTATTTCAATCATAATAAA
Organism: Bacillus sp. 2205SS5-2; assembly: GCF_037024155.1. NCBI lineage: Bacteria > Bacillati > Bacillota > Bacilli > Caryophanales > Bacillaceae > Bacillus > Bacillus spongicola. Next base: position 148,919 of record NZ_JAYKTS010000003.1, on the reverse strand, counting down.
CTATTCGAAAAACAATAATCTTTACGAAAACAGCCATATGAAAAGAGCCTTATCAAAGGAACAAGGGGAACAGTACTATATGAAAATTGACAGATTATTAGGATTGTCATCAAATTATTAAACAATAAAAGAGTAACGGCCAAACAACTGGCTGAGGAGTTTGAAGTTTCAGTTCGAACCATCCAACGCGATATTGATTCGATCAATATCGCGGGAATCCCGGTGATATTCTATAAAGGTGCTCACGGTGGCTATGGCTTGGTAGAGGGCTATAAACTGACAAGCCACTTTCTAAATGAAATTGAACATAAGCTCCTGATGACCTCATTGTATGGAGTGTATTCCGCTTATGATGATACTCAAGTAAAAATGCTTATTGAAAAATTTTCAGTCATGCGGTCCACCCCCTTATCGACTTCCCCTTCCTCTGTTCAATTTGACTTCAGTGGGTGGGGTCCCACTTCAAAACGAACAAAAAAAATTGTCTACCGTTAAAAATTCTATTGATTTGGAAAAAATTTTATCTTTCGAATATCTTGATATAAATGGAAATCTCTCTTCAAGAAACTTGGAACCTTATTCACTGATATTAAAGGTCAATCAATGGTATGTGTATGGATTTTGTCAGCTACGAAAGGATTTCCGCTTATTTAAATTAGGTAGAATGTTCAAACTAACTGTTTTAGAGAGTGAACTTTTCTCAAACGTAGAAGTGAAAGAGTATCAATATCAACCTTACACAAACCGAGATTTCGTTACTCTAACATTAAAGTTTACACAGCATGCCTTAAATCAACTTGAAAATTACTTTGAATTTGAAGGGATGGTTTTTGAGGAGGATGGTTGGATATACATAACGGAAACATTTCCCGAAGATGGCTGGATCTATCGCCTGCTTCTTAGCTTGGGAGATCATGTGGAGGTGCTAAAACCGCAACATATCCGGAATAAGTTAAAAGACATGGCAAAAAGAATCTTTGAAATATATTAATCAATCTCATGATACCTATTTAATGGCTAGTGAATATATTTATGAAATCGACTCGATTGATTAAAATAAAGGCTGTTTTCCCAGAGATTATGGCTTTTCGAATTAGTCCTCCTATCGTGATGAAGAATGGCTTCGGACATCATATACGAAAAGCGGAAGTGGCTCGCCCAGCAGCGGCGGGCAAATGTTATCCAACGGAGAAGGTCCTGACCTTTGGAGTTGGATGTTATTTGTCCCATAGCTGCTAGCCACTGCAGCTGGATCACGAAATGCGGAAGTGGCTGTCCTGCGGCGTCAGGCAAATGAAGAACTCGGAGGTGATGCCTGCATCGCTGGAGAGTTATTCATTTGACCCCGAGCCGCAAGCCACTGTAGCTGGATCACGAAATGAGGAAGTGGCTGTCCTGCGGCGTCAGGCAAATGAAGAACTCGGAGGTGATGCCTGCATCGCTGGAGAGTTATTCATTTGACCCCGAGCCGCAAGCCACTGTAGCTGGATCACGAAAAGCGGAAGTGGCTGTCCTGCGGCGTCAGGCAAATGAAGAACTCGGAGGTGATGCCTGCATCGCTGGAGAGTTATTCATTTGACCCCGAGCCGCAAGCCACTGTAGCTGGATCACGAAAAGCGGAAGTGGCTGCCCCAGGGACGGCAGGCATCTGGCAGTACACGCAGTGAAGCCTGCTTCACGGAGGGGACTGACATTTGACCTGAGTCCCTAGCCACTGCAGTTGGATCCGTCTGTTTTTGATGAAAATCAACAGCGAAATGGAGGATTTAATCAAAAATCAGATGAAAAAGCCACAATGTATACGAATAGAGCCTAAAAGAAAGAAAGTCCCCTTAATCAATGATCATTTTTAGAATAGATTAATTAACAACTCATTCTCTCCCTCAGTATTTTTATCGCCAGAGCCACCTCCTCTTTTGGTATCTTCCCGAACAGATCACCGATACTGACTTCATAGAATACCTCGCCTTCTTTCACATCTAGCAAGTACGAAGTAAACCCGATACCTGTTGCTTCATAGATCTCCATAAATAGTTCCTCAAGTTTTTCTTTTGAAGCTTGAAAATGAACATGAAACATATTCGAAACCGGGATAGCTGGTTTGGTAAATACACCTGTACAGCTATTGAATAATGCAGCTAATTCCTTGGCATCCTCATAATAACGTTCCATTTTCTCGATTCGTTGATCAAAATAATAATCCGCACTCACAATGTAGGGGTAGAGACTTATTAAATCGCCACCATGTCGACGTTTCCAAATCTTTGACTCACTAATAAATTCTTCACCTCCAGCAAGTATTGCCCCAGCCAGCCCCCCAATTCCCTTGTAAAAGGAGACATACACACTATCGAATAATCCACAAATCTCAGCAGCGGATTTACCATAATGAGGAACAACTTCAAAAAGTCTAGCTCCGTCTAAATGTAGCTTGATTCCATTTTCGCGACAATAACTTGAAATAGCTTCTAGGACTTCGTAGTCTGGTAGATATCCGCCCATTTCCCTTTGCGGTAATTCTAACAATAAGCAAGAAACATCCGAATCCATTCGTTCCACATCCTCTAAATCAATCAAGCGCTCCTTGTCTGCAAGTAAAACCGCTTCGATGTTGTGAAGTTCTTTTAACCCTTCTTCTTCATGTATTTCCATATGACAATAAGGGTGATAAGCAACCTTGGCAGCACCCTTCTCATCACACCAGATCCGTAAGGCAATTTGCTGGGCCATTGTCCCACTCGGGAAGAAGACGGCACTCTCTTTCCCGAGGTGATGAGCCAACTTCTCTTCAAAGTCTTCGATGATTTTTCCTGATCCATATATGTCACTTTCTTGCTCACTAGGTATGCTCTCAATCGATTTTTTTAATACATCCAAATTTCGTTTCCCATGTCCGCTGATCTGATACTTTGTTTCTTTATATGCTTCGATTAATGAATTCATTTTTTCTCTCCTTATCGCTTAAAAGCGAGTTGATAGATTAAAAAGCGTTCACACTGATATTTTTCATAACTTTCTGATAATCGGAATTCCTCTATTAATTCAAAGGATGGGTGATTATTTAAGGCTGTTTTCGCAAATTTTGTTGCTTTTCGTATCAGTTTATCATTTAAGATATTGCTATGTTTCGGGCATCTTTTCGCATTATTTTTAACTCGAAATGAGGAAAGAAAAGTGTGTTTCCATCCGTTTTTATATGCTAGAGTCATAAAGTATGCCAAAAGAGCCTCTCGCGAAAATGGTCTAGGTTTTTTAGTGCTCCACCGCAAAAAATGAATCCATTTCACCCCCTACTCCTTCACAATCAAATAGATGATTCAGGTAAAAACTCTACCTACCCTTACCACAGCCAAAATCAACCACTCGATCATCTTTGTTTAGTTGATATTGCGAGAAAAGCTGGCCAAGTGCATGATAGGGCATCGATTTGTAGCGATGATAATGAAATGATTGGTGAAATCCCTTTTGCTTTTCTCTATACTACTAGCATACCGAAAAAAGGTCCCAAACGGGACCTTTTTTGAAGTCATTATTTTAGCTCAGTATAAACCACTAAGCGCTCCACATAATTGTTTATTACCCGCCCGAAATAACCAGTGCAGCTAATCAAGTTGAGTTGATCTGCTTGATTTGGACCAAAAATTCTTTGCATTGGTCCACGGTCCTTATCATAGGCTATCTTTTCACGAACAATAAACGTTACTGCTTCTTCATCCTTCCTCTCGTTCTTAAAGTCTAAAAAAATGGCTGACATCTTTTCGTCGTCAACATGTCCAGCTAAAACAGCATTTCCTTTTTCACCCGGTTTGTATCCTGGCTGAAACCAGGTGACATCAACTCCATTTTCCGGAAGCTCCATATTTCCCTTACTGTCTAATCCGAATGCTTTGATAGGTGCTTCAATATCAAATTCGGGGATAGGTAGCTTCGTAGGGATAATCGCGCTCAAATCCTCTTCGATTAATAAAGTTAAGTCCGCTTCATTAACTTCACTCACTGTCTCAAGCGATTTGGGAAACGGCTCTTGAACCACTTGAGGCACAGCACCTGATGCTGAGCAAGCACCTAAAAGACCCACCAACAATACTCTTTTCATTGTTCGGCTAATTTATTTTGAGTAATGACTAGAACCGCTCCCCCTATAACTAATAGGCTCACAATTCCAAATGGGAAGAACGAGGCTGGTTCTTCCGTTGCTCCACCCATCCCGGTTCCAGGCATATTTTCGGGCATAATCTTATAATCTTGTAACATAAGAACTTCTAATGAATCTACTGTGTTAATAGCATTCACACTATACACAGTATTTCCTTTTAACATCGTTCCAGATAAATCCAACACTTTTGCCCTTCTGGTGTGCGAATTTCTAAATCCTATGTTCCAGGATTGAACTCCATACAATCTATTATCGCTTCAAAGCTAGCACCACAAAGAAGAGACTCTCCATCGACTAAGCCAACATCAACAGTTGGTGCATCTGGTAACAGGTGACCAACTCGTACCTTTGTCTTACCATCCATTGCCTTCATAGAATCTCCAACAACAGCTAACTCTAAATTTTCTACTAGATTGGCCGCCACAATCGTATAAGCCATTCCCGATTTCACTTTTAGCTTTTCCGAAATAACCGGATCAGTGCTTCCCATCGTCCCTGTCGCATAAATTTCTACCTTATGTTCTCCTGCTGGTTAGACTCATATAATCAGTTGCCGCTTTAAAAGCAGCTCCTTCTACCACTGTATCTCCATTCACGTAAACATCAACTGCAGGCGCATCTGGTGAAGCATGGACAATTCGTACCATTGCGTCATTCTCTTCAGCAAATGGACCATCTGCAAGAGACATCATCATAACCAACATGACAAAAATCGAAAAAAACTTTTTCATTTCTTTTTTTTGATTATGATTTTCAACTCAAATGGTCTTCAATGAGCACATTGAAAGAATTCACTTTATCAATGACTGTTTTCGGTTACATTATTTCTTTCTATTTTGAACCCTCTTTAACTCAAAAAAATACTTTTTCTAAATAGGAGCAATAAACTTTCTGAATAAAGCTTATCCAAACGACATTACTATTCTATATTCTGAATCTATTTCTTTTCAAGAATGACTTTGGACTGCAGAGAAAGGGAATTTCCAACTACTCGACAAGGAGGAAGAACTTCTATATGAAATTCATAAAACAAATGATTTGTTTTTTCCTTCTCTACTCATTATCTTCACTTACCGTGCCACACCTCTCACAAGCCAGCACCAATATGACCATCCATGCTGACGCAGCCATTTTGATTAATGCCAGCTCTGGCCAAATTATCTACGCTCAAAACGAAGATCAACCACTGGGCATTGCCAGCATGACGAAAATCATGACAGAATACCTGGTCTTAGAGGCTATTCATACAGGTAAAACCACGTGGAATCAAACCTATATGATAAGTGAAAAAGTGTATACAATCGCCAACGCTGGAGGGCTAAGCAATGTTCCTCTTCGCCAATATACGCGTTATACAGTAAGAGAATTATTTGATGCCATGGCGATTAAATCGGCGAATGGAGCCGCTATTGCTTTAGCAGAAATCGCCGCAGGTACAGAAGGGAATTTCGTCAAACAAATGAATGACAAAGCAAAGCAGCTCGGACTAGAACATTATCAATTTATTAATGCATCAGGGTTAGGGAATGACGATATGTTAGGCTTGCACCCAGCTGGAACAGACCCCCAAGATGAAAATCTTCTTTCTGCACGGGATACAGCAACATTAGCCTTTCACCTGCTAAGAGACTTCCATGAAGTATTAGAGACTGCAAGCATTCCTTGGAAGATCTTTCGAGAGGGGACAGAAGACGCCTTTTGGATGAAAAATACGAATGCGATGCTCGAGGGAAGAATTTATGCTTATGAAGGAATGGATGGCTTAAAAACCGGTACCACATCGTTCGCAGGACCTACATTTACCGGAACTGCCGAGCGAAATGGCATACGATTTATTACTGTAATTTTAAATTCGAAAGACAGTGTAGGTTATTCTAATAGTCATGAACGATTTCGACAAGCAACTAAACTCTTGAACTATGGATTCGATTCTATTTCTGTTTCTCAAAAAATGGATGCAAATCATGCGTTCATTACTATTGTTGAAAAACAAAATTTCCACGTTCAAAAAACCTTGATCCAAGTACATGAAAAGAAGCTCAAGCATTTATTTTATATCACAGCGCCGTTGAAGAAACAGGAAGATTTCTTTCAATAACGTGGATTCTGCAAGGTCGTTTTGTATACATTTTTGCTATGAAACCTACATTCTTGAATAACCATTTATTTTCAAATATTCTAATCAACTAATTACGAATTGAGGACTCGAAACCTGGAACTTCAAAGTTTATAGAATGGCACGAAAAACAACATACTTTGCTAAAATGATCTAGCTTCAATAGGATTATCTGAGGGTCCCTTTGAAATAGTTAGAATAAGCACAAAGGTTAAGTTCAAATAATTACTATTATTATTTTATTAGGCTGTTTTCGCAAAGATTGTGGCTTTTCGAATTAGTCCCTATTTTGTGATGAAGAATGATTTCGAACATCTTTTCGCCTTATTTTTAACTCGGAATAAGGAAAGAAAAATGGGTTTCCATCCGTTTTTATACGCTAGAGCCACAAAGTATGCGAAAAGAGCCTTTATAGATGAACTTACAAAAACCAAGATTCCTAGAAAAGAAATTATACTTTCTCTATATAATTAAGACTAAAAGGAGCGTTTGGGGAAATCAACAGAGTTTTTTAACTTAGCCACTGAAATTAAGACAGTAAAAAACATAGAGCAGAAGAAGATTTTTCTGCTCTATGTTTTTTATTATCCTGAGATAATGATACACTCTCTTAAGATTATTTCCAATGAGATATACCTATTTTCTCACCATTGCTGTTACGGAGCCGGCGTTGGCAATTGAAATAGAATATTTACCACTTCCAAGTTGGGCACTTGTCGACAGCCCATCATCTTGATGGTTGAGTGACTCTTCTCCGTTGATGTTGGCATTTTCCGCTTTGGAATCGCTCCATTGCAGCTCATCAGCTTGAATTCTATCGACATTTTGCAGAGAGATAGTCAAATCCTCTGTATCGGAAAGCTGGAGTGCTACATTCGAAGAATCAGAGACATTCCAAGAGCTTAATAGTCTTCTGGGCTTCAAGGTGACCTCACCGTATTCACTGTCCAACTCCATCGCCACTCTTGAAGGAATGACGACCGTTGCTTCTATATTTCCTCGTTCATTGATCCACTTATGTCGCTGAGGTAACTCTTTAAAGGAAACATACATTGTATCGCCAATTACCTTTATCAGCAAATAATCATCAACCTCCCTCAGCAGAGGTTCCTCCTCCACCATCTGCGAACGGTACGTGCCAAAAATACTGACATCAGTCGCCGTAGAGTTTTCAATCGTAATTGGATGATTTCCGGTTGAAATGACAACTCTATTAATTTCATTTTTGAGATCCTGACTGTAAGCAGGAAGAGTCGCCGTAGTCACTTCTTCTTTAAAAAAGAGTTGAGCCTGATCTAAAAAACCCGTTGCCTGAAAGGTGGTGAAACCGATCCCTACCATTCCAAGAATAGCCACAAAAAGGATGCTAAGAAAATCATATTTTAACCTCGGCTTTTCTGATCGTGCCAAAAATAAGTAGAGTAGAATTTCTATTCCTAATACAATTAGTAACACTGGCCACCAGCTCACTAAAATGTAAGCGACATCCCATTTGAAAATCTGAGAAAGGGATAGGCTTATCCCTAAAAACACTAGCGATGCGCCCATCGATACGGTTCCAACTCGCCATACTCTCACTCTGCCACCCCCTCTTTACTACCTTTCTTCTTACTTCCTGACAAAAGCTTGATGCCACCACCAATTAATAGCACACATACAATCCCCGTTTGTAAATAGGTATAAACCCAGCTATATAGATCCACTTCTAAATATTGAGATACGATCGGTGCCAAAATCGGAACCAGCATATTAGTGAATAAGTAGTACACTCCGAGAGAGACAAGTCCGATTCCTATCCATTTTTGATGATTGATGAAATAAGAAACAATCGGTTCATCCTCCATGGGTTCCTTGCTATGCTTAGAAGCCCGTTGCAATCCATCAAAAAAGCTATAAAACCAAATAATCGGAATTAAAAAGAGGAAGATCCCTAACCGAAGAACATCAAGTATATAGATGGAAAATAAGAAGGCTGCCATCAATTGTACTCCTCTTCGTTGGTAGCCTAAATACAGCTGACCCGCTCCTGGAAACATCGACAATAACGTTGCCAATGCTTTGCTCTTTTTCCCGCCCTCATGATGAGCTTCAAAATCTTCGAGTATAGACCTGTCTTGAATTGGTTCCCCAGCTTCCTTCTTGTTGAGAAGTTGCATCGCGTCAAAAAAATTGTATACCCAGATGACAGGAAGAATGATTAAAAAGACAATAAATTCTCGTTCTCCGGTGATCGCTGTTACAAACAGAATCATCGCTGCCACTCCGAGAAAAGAGGCCAAGAAGGTTACCCCTCGGTTCATTAGACCCATTTGAAAATGGCCTAGTCCAGGCATCAGGGATAAAATAATCGTGTAGAATCGTTCTGAAGTAACTGACGAATGACGCTCTGTTCCCATATCTTTTTTCACTATTCCAGAAGCTGTGAGGGCCGTATTGACAATGCTAATAAGATAGATAATTCCTCCTCCAGCTATCGATGCAAAAGCTGCCGGTTCTGACCAGAATAGGCCCATCATAACAATAGCAAGTGGAATCGACCCCATAACAGCTAGGAAAAACAATATTCCTTTAAAAATCTTTCCTAAATACATCAACCCTGCACCTGGTATAAAGGCTAATAAAAAGGCGATGATTGGATTCTTTTGCTTCACCATATTACTCTTCCTCCTGTTCTAATTGATCCATTAAGGATCCCGTTTTATTTAATACATTGGTCGTAAATGAGGAGTTTTCCTTATTTCCAAATTGTGAGCTAATCTTGATTAGTTCGGTAAACACGCCTGACGCCATCAACAAAAAGGTCATCACCATCGCTATCATATAGTGGAATACTTTTTCTTTATTTCCCCTTTTCCGCTGCGGGTGCTCCAAAGTACGTTGATAGGGGATTTTCCCCATCAGTTCATCCGTATAACCTTTCACTTCTCCGATCGAAGGAAGATCCTCTTGAATCCATTCGAGTCCAAGCAAATAGGAGGCCATGCACTCATCACAATGATAGAGATGCTGTTCATATTCACGTCGGTCTTCCTCGCTTAGCACATCCTGAACATACAATTGCCATTCTTCCTCTGAATAATGCTTCATCAAAAATCCTCCTCCTCCCAGTGCTTTCTCATCCACAACCGAGCTCGATACAGCTTTGTTTCAATTGTTTTTACAGCGACATTTTGTTCATGGGCTAGCTGTTGATACGTCTTTTCTTGTATGTAGAAGCCTTCTAACACATCTCGATACCCAACTGGAGCTTCTTCAAGCTTTTTGATAACGAGTTGTTTTTGTTCTTTCTGAAGCAATATGCTTTCAACGTTATGACTCCTACTTGGACGGCTAAATTCTAATGGATTGGGGAATTCACCGACTAGCTCTTCACCACTCCTACTTCTCTTTCGTTTACAATCTATAGAATGATTAATCGCGATTCGCGTTATCCAGGTTTTAAACCCTTGATGCTGATACTGAGGGAGAGCCGCGTAAACCTTGATCCACACATCCTGAGAAGCATCCTCGGCATCCTTTTGATTGCGAAGAACGCCGTAAACACTTCGAAACACCTGCTCTTTATAGGTTTCTATTAAGATACGAAAAGCATGTTCACTGCCGTTTTGAGCTCTTTCAATCAACGATTCCACAAACTCTCCCCCCTTCTCTCGCTGTCATAGGAATAGACGATGACAATTTTTTGACCCCTACACTTTTTTTGAAATTCTTTTTTATTCCGTGATTATCAAAGGCTCTTTCGTATTCATTATGGCTCTTTCGGCTAATTTTGGATTGAACCCTCCACTTCATTGTTGATTTCCATCAACAATAGACGTAAAAATAACCCGAAACAACGTCATATCACCATTTATAGACTGGTTTGAAAAGCAACAAACTTTTCGAAAACAGCCTTTTAAAAATAGACATGTATTTAGCATAATAAAATATTCCCCTTAAAAAAACATAAAAACCCAGGGCAGAAAACGAATTCCTCGCTCTCCCCTAGGATTCTTCTTACTCTGTCTCTATAGACTAATAGTTTCGTACTTTTTTCTCCTCTTTTATCTTCTTAACTATCTCTTGCTGATGAAAATAACTTAGTGCTTCATCCAATCGTTTTTTATCGGAAAACACGACAGCTTCAGGCTGAAGCCATTTTCTCTTTATCCGTACTTTTAAGAGGTAGCCGTTATTCACTTTTTCATGATAGCCATAAAGACTATGCCACTTTACCACTTTTTCTACTTCATAGGACTTTACTTCTGACCAGCGATAGAATAGGCCATGTAGAATGACCCCTTTTTTTACTATATAAATATTCCCAGGTTGTTTCATCCAACCAGGTACGCTAGCTAGCAAATAAATGACCAGGATAAATTGTTCTTGAATGGCTTGATCGATAAAAACGAAATAGCCTAGGAAACCTACAAAGGCGAGAATCAATAAAGTAATGATATTGATCCATTTGTAGCGCTTTGACGTTGAGGTGAAGGGCTGCATCGCATTCCATTCTGGGGCTATCCTTATTGTCTCATATTGTGCCTGTTCCATTGGGAAGATAGCTTGCTTCGTTAAGTAAACGGAACTTCTTAGCTGATAACGATAATAGATAACTTGAATAAAGACGCCTATAAATAATAGTACATAGAAGATATAGAGAATACTATATACCCATTCCATTCTGTCTACCCCCTCTAGATTAAACCTAATTATGTCATTACAGGTATTCTTATCCTATCATACGAAAAGCTGTGAAAATAGATGCTTTTTTTGATGATTCATTGCATGGAGCTAGTGCATATGAGAAGATTCTGGTTCTGTCTGCTATAAAAGTCTAAGAAACTCTATTGATTTTGTGGTAGAATGACACAGTTGTGAAATTACATCTATATGGAGGGAATATGTTGACAAAACATTTTGTTAAACAAACTAGTATCCTTTTTCTGACCAGCCTGATTCTTCTATCTCAGCTCCCACTTACAATAAAGGCAAGTACTGACTTAAATATTAATGCCGATGCAGCCATATTAGTAGACGCTGATTCGGGGGAAATTTTATATAAACAAAACGAAGATCAACCACTTGGCATTGCCAGTATGACCAAAATGATGACAGAATACTTAGTATTAGAAGCCATTGCTAGTGGAAAAATCACATGGGAGCAGCCATATACAGTAAGTGACAAAGTTTACGCTTTAGCCAATGCACCGGGTTTAAGTAACGTTCCACTGCGAGAGAATGAGGCTTACTCGGTTAAAGAACTATATGAAGCAATGGTCATTAAGTCAGCTAACGGAGCAAGTATCGCCTTAGCCGAAATTGTGGCAGGTTCCGAAGGCGAATTCGTCCGTTTGATGAATAGAAAAGCAGCTGAACTTGGATTAGAGCACTATCAGTTTGTTAATTCTACCGGACTTAGTAACTACGACATGTTCGGCTTACACCCTGAAGGAACTGGATTCAATGACGAAAATCTGCTCTCAGCTCAAGATACGGCTACGCTTGCCTATCATTTACTCAATGATTATCCTGAATTATTACAGACCGCAAACCTTTCTTCTGAAACCTTTCGTGAAGGTACAAGCGAAGAACTAGTCATGAAAAACACTAATGCCATGTTACAGGGACGTAAGTATGAATACGCAGGGATCGATGGATTAAAAACGGGAACAACTCCATTCGCCGGCTCAACCTTTACGGGTACGGCTGAGAGAGACGGAACCAGGTATATTACGGTCATCATGAATTCAAAAGACGCTCAAAATCAACCGAGTAGCGGAGAGCGCTTTATCCAAACTGGAATGTTATTGGATTTTGGTTACAACTCATTTGGATTGGTGGACTTCTCCTTAGCAGATTACGACCAAGACCTACCTCGGACGATTGAAGTTGCAGATGGGGAAAAAGAAAGCCTTTCTTTTACTGCAAATGATACGATTCAGCTAAAAATGAACAAGTCGCAAAAAGAAAACGTGAATCTCACGCTTATTATGGATGAATCCAAGCTCGATGAAGACGGAAAACTTCAAGCACCCGTTGAAAAAGGAGAAAAAATCGGGGAACTACTGATTGAAAATCCACAAGAATATGAATGGGTAGATAAACCACTCTTTGAAAAGTACACCATCGACGTGTTTGCCGAAGAGGCGGTTGAAAAATCCAATTGGTTTGTTCTCACTTCGCAAGCAATTGGTGATTTTTTCAAAAAACTATTTTGATCTCAGTGAAACCTATTCCAAATTATTCATTTGGAATAGGTTTTTTATTATCGAGATTTTTTTGAGTCAAGTTTACAGGAATGTGATGGGGTGGCCCGTATATCTGAAAAGTGGATCATAATTCGCAATAGCTTGTGCACCAATCAATACTTGTGCATATTTCCAAAAAGTCGTGCACGTTTGACCTTTAGTCGTGCATAAACCTCGGAAAGTTGTGCGTAAATCACAACAGTTCGTGCTTAAAAACAATAATTACTCCTCTCTCCATAAAGCAGTTTCCTTTCCGAATCCAGTCTTTAATAAAGCTCTGGTCGTCGATCTTGGAATAATGGAATTTTCTTTCTCGCCTCACTCACTTTTCCTAAATGAATGTCCCCACTCATTTGTATTGGCTCAGTTCCCGCTTCTACTACAACCTCTCCCCATGGGTCCACTATCATGGAGTGTCCAGCAAATTTATTTTTCGGATCTGTTCCGGTTCGATTACAAGCAACGACATAACATTGATTTTCAATGGCTCTACTTATTAATAATGTGCGCCAATGTGCCAATCTCACCAAAGGCCATTCCGCTACAATAAACAAAACCTCTGCTCCACTAACCGTATGCTTTCGTATCCATTCCGGAAAACGGAGATCATAACAGATAAACCCTGCACAAGCCTGTCCTTCAATCGTAAAATCACCTTTGTGTTGACCTGGTGATAAATATAAATGCTCATTCATCAGCTGAAATAAATGTGTTTTACTATATTCACCTTGGCACAACCCGTTACGATCGAAAACATACATCGTATTGAAGGTCTCATTGCCACTTTTTTTTGCAATAGAACCTGATACAATATTAGTATGATATTTTTTAGCTAAGGTCGACAAAAAAGCTTGTGTTTTCTGTCCCTCATCGTCAGCAATTTCATCTAGACGAGATAAATCATACCCAGTACTCCATAACTCTGGCAACACCACCACATCCGGTTTTTGGGTTTGAAATAGCCGCTGAAACTCTGACTTTACTCTTGTAAAATTGATTTCAGGATCTCCGAAGGCTACATCTATTTGTAAACAAGTTATTCTCATGGTCATCTCAGACTCCCTTCCATTCAAATAAGTTTCTATATTAATTTAACGATATCCTATTCACCTCGATAATTTCAAGAATATTTCAAAAAAGGAGATTTCTAATGAAAAACTTTCCTCATTCACAGACCATAAATGATTTACCAGATCAATTTTTTGCGGTGCTTGCACATAAGGTTCAATCCTATACATCAAAAGGATATGACATTATTAATCTAGGACAAGGAAATCCAGATCAACCAACTCCTGAACACATCGTTCGCTCTCTACAAAAAGCAAGTGAAAATCCGCAACACCATAAATACCCACCCTTTCGTGGAAATAAGTTTTTCAGAGAAGGGATTGCGACTTTTTATAAGCGTGATTTTGGCGTTGAGATTGATCCTAACACTGAGGTCGCTATATTATTTGGAGCAAAGAGTGGACTCGTTGAAGTAAGCCAATGCTTCTTGAATAGAGGCGACATTGCGCTAGTGCCAGATCCTGGGTATCCGGACTATTGGTCTGGCATTGCTCTCGCTCAAGCACACATGGAATCTATGCCATTAACGAAACAGAATCAATTTTTGCCTGATTACTCAAAAATAGACCCTGCCACACTAAACAAAGCAAAACTAATGTTTTTAAATTACCCAAATAACCCAACAGGGGCCATCGCGACAGAAGCATTTTTTCAAGAAACAATTGAATTGGCTAATCAACATGAGTTTTGTGTCGTTCATGATTTTGCCTACGGTGCTATTGGCTTTGACAACCAAAAACCTTTTAGCTTTATGCAATTTCCTGGAGCAAAAGAAATTGGCATTGAAGTATATACCCTCTCGAAAACCTATAATATGGCCGGATGGCGTGTTGGCTTTGCTGTTGGAAACAAAAGTGTGATTGAAGCACTGAATAAACTTCAAGATCATCTGTATTGTAGTCTATTCGGAGCGGTTCAAGAGGCTGCGACTACTGCGTTACTAGGATCACAGCAATGTGTAGAAGAACTCAAAAATCGATACGAGTTACGCAGAAATACTTGGATTCAAGGCTTAAACAACATTGGTTGGAAAGTAGAAGCACCTGCTGGATCTTTTTTCACTTGGCTGCCTGTTCCCACTGGCTTTACGTCAGAAAGTTTTACAGATTTCCTTCTCGAAAAAGCACATGTAGCTGTTGCTCCAGGTATTGGTTTTGGTACACACGGAGAAGGCTATGTACGCTGTGCTCTATTATGTGATGAAGCTCGGTTAAAGGAAGCGATTCAGCGGATAAACAAATTAGCTATTTTCTAACTTTCCATTTGCTGAAACAGTAAAAATCGACAGCAAAGGCTGTCGATTTTCTCCATTCTTTTCTCTAATTGAGGAGTTCTATTCCTAAATAACTCTCTGAAACGACCTTTAATGCTTCCTAAATAGACTTCTGTTTTCCTTCCCTTTTGTCCGTCTATTTTTATTATTTTGTTTCTAAAGAAAAATGACCTCCTATCCACTCTCATCTAGATGAGTCATCCTTCTTGATAAGTCACGATAGCTTGCAAGCATATTAAGATCAACATTTCCACCGCTTATAACGCAGCCTACCTTCTTCCCAGGAACAGTCACCTTTTGACACATGACTGCTGCTAATGCCGCAGCCCCTTCTACTAAGGTCTTCTCTCTTTGCAGCATGAATATGATGCTTTGGCAAATTTCTTCATCTCTTACCGTGACCATATCATCTACATATTTCTGTATAATTGGGAAAGTAAGTTCTCCTGGTTTCTTCACAAGTATCCCTTCAGCAATGGTATGAGCATGATCTATTGCTCGTTTGCTTTTTCCTTTGAAAAAGTTATACAGCGCCGGTGCTCCTTGCGCCTGTACACCAATAATTGAAACATGTGGATATAAAGCTTTCACAGCTATAGCCATGCCCGCTAATAATCCACCACCACCAACTGGAACTAAAATTACATCTAAATCACTGAATTGTTGGAGCATTTCAAGCGCTACGGTTCCTTGCCCAGCCATTACCTTTGGATCATCAAATGCATGAATAAAGGTTGATCCCTCCCTCTTCATTTCATCCAATGCCAATTGATAGGCTTCCTGATAAGTCGCTCCATCGAGAACTACTTCTGCTCCGTATTCCTTGGTTGCTGATACTTTCGTAAATGGGGTTTTCTTTGGCATAAAAATCGTTGACGATCTTCCTCGTAAAGAAGCAGCAAGCGCGACTCCTTGAGCATGATTCCCTGCCGAAGCGGCAATAATCCCTCTACTTGCTTCTCTGTCAGACAAGGACACCACTTTATTCATCGCTCCCCTTAGCTTAAATGAACCCGTTCTTTGTAGATTTTCCATTTTTAAAAAGATCTTGCCACCCGTCAGAGCATTCAATGTAGTCGATTGCTTTAACGGGGTTCGATGGACATATTGACTAATTCTCTCCATGGCTTCTACCACATCTCTACTAGTCATTAAATTCCCAATGCACTGACCTCATTTCGCTCTTCATATTGTTTAATCCTATTTTGATGCTCAAAGGTTAAATCAATTTCATCATAGCCATTCAATAGCATCATTTTCCAATAAGGATCAATCTCAAAGGAAGCTTGAAGACCGCGAGAATCACGAAGAAGTTGTTTATCAAGCAAAACGGTGATTTTGTAAGAATTCTCCCCGCTTTCATGTTCTGTTAATGTCTGGATCAAGTCTTCCTCTAATTGAATCGGCAAAATCCCATTTTTTAAGCAATTATTATAAAAAATATCCGCATAGCTTTTAGCTACAATCACTTGAAACCCAAAATCCTTCAGAGCCCAAGGAGCATGCTCTCTTGAGGAGCCACAGCCAAAATTATGTCCAGTCAAAAGAATGGTTGCCTCTTGATACTTCGGCTGATCTAAATAGAATTGCTTTCGCAAACTTTTACCATCGTCCTCAAACCGCCAATGATAAAATAAATAGCGACCGAATCCACTTCTTTCAATACGCTTTAAAAATTGCTTAGGGATAATTTGATCTGTATCTACGTGATCTCGCTGAAGCGGAAATACCTTTCCTACAAAATCATTCATCGTCATCAATCCTCCTTAAACTATCGGTATGGTTTCGACTTTTCGAACATCGGTTAATTTTCCGGTTATGGCTGCGGCGGCAGCCATGGCTGGACTAAGTAAGTGAGTTCGGGACCCATTCCCTTGTCTTCCTTCAAAATTCCGATTTGATGTAGAAGCACAGCGTTTACCTGGAGGAACAATATCATCATTCATTGCGAGACACATGCTGCAACCAGCCTCCAGCCACTGAAAACCAGCCTTGATAAAAATCTGATCCAAACCTTCTTTTTCAGCTGATTTTTTTACTTTAAGAGACCCCGGGACAACTAAAGCCATCACTCCCGGTTTAACCGTATGGCCCCGAGCCACTTCCGCTTCCGCTCTTAAATCACTCAACCTGGAATTTGTACATGATCCGATGAAAACATAATCAATCTCAATATCCTCCATCCACATTCCTGCTTCAATTCCCATATAAGTAAGAGCTCTTTCCACACTATCCCTTTCTGAATGGTCCATAAACTCCTCAGGATACGGAACATACTTAGAAATTGATGTCCCCATTCCTGGATTGGTTCCCCACGTAACATGTGGTTCTACCTCTTCCCCCCTCACTTCCATTTTTAGGTCAAAACGTGCATCTATATCACTCCTAAGCGCACTCCATTCCCGTTTATAGTCGGCAAATCCCTTCTATTTCGGTAGATGTTCTTTACCTTCCAAATAAGCAAAGGTCACTTCATCCGGACCAATTAGCCCGGCTTTGGCACCTGCTTCAATGCTCATATTACAAACCGTCATACGTTCTTCCATAGAGAGATTGCGAATAACCTCACCTGTGAATTCGATCACATAACCTGTTCCAAAGCCGATTCCATTTGTTGAGATAATGTGTAATATCAAATCCTTGGCTGTAACAGCAAATCCTAATTGACCAGATACTTCCAGTTGGAGTGTTTTCGGTTTTAGTTGCCAAAGCGTTTGTGTTGCTAAAACATGTTCCACTTCAAAGATTCCCGACACCTCTTGATACAACTATCCGTATATACGCATTCTGAAGTTGATTTTTTTTCAATGTTTCAACCACAATGGAACTCATCTCTTGCTTTGAAACTTCAATATTTAACATAATTGATTTGGCCGATTCATACAGGCGATCAATATGCTCTTCTAAGCGAAAAACTGTTCCACTGTACATCCGAACCCCTTCGAATACTCCATCGCCATACAGAAAACCGTGGTCATAAACAGACACAACTGCATCTTCTTTTCTCACAAATTGCCCGTTCAAGTAAATCCATTGTTCACTCATGCTCCCCCGCCTTTCCACGCTTGTCTTGTAGAAAATCTCTACTTTTTCAGTAACAGATTGAATTGACTGTTGCGATGTTCTTATGTTCAATCCCGCTTTTGAAATACATGTTTTCATGTCCACTCATTTACATATCTTGGCTTTCATTTTTTAATATTGTGGACAATATTACTCCGGTCTCAAAGGAAGGTCAACATTGTTTTTTTGAGTTTTTTGACTATTCAGATTATTAGTAAGCATTTACATCTCTTTCTCGTTAATGTTTTTGGAGTAAGAATAAATTTTTTTATATTAAGACGAGAGAACCAATTATAGGAGGTAAACCAAATTTCTTGAGCGGCGATGCACGGTTTATTTCAAAAGACTTTTTTCGCAAAGATTGTGGCTTTTCGTATCAGTTAATCATCTGTGATATAGCTTTGTTCCGGGCATCTTTTCGTCTGTTTTTGATAGAGATCAACAATGAAATGGAGGATTTAGTCAAAAATCAGGTGAAATAGCCACAATGTATACGAAAAACCCGATGGCAGCGCTCACGTCACGCCGCCACCGCCTATCATGAAAAAAAGTAATTTCAACCCCAATAACGGTATAAACCCGGTATGTTTGGGGCAAACTTACTAATTTGGCGATGCCTAAATATGCCTTTTTTCATACAAAGAGCCTTTCAAAAAGAAAAAACCTTTCGCCCCCTATTCCTTACAAATATTATTCATTTTGAAATAACAAGGCTTTTTTCGCAAAAATTGTTGTTTTGTGTATTAGTCTGAATATCAGATATGTAAAAGTTTCGGGCATCTTTTCGTCATTAAAATGGAATTACTGATAAAAATAGGTAGAATCATCTGTTTATTATTTTAATAGCAACGCAAGTTCGAAAGTAGCCAATAACAAAAAAGATTCTAAAAAGAGGAGTTAGGAAAAAGTGGTATTTAAACTTTTCTCAAATGACATATTTTATTAATATATCAATTCTTTTTCTTCAAAACTCCTTCAACGAAATTTCGTTCGCTTCCCCAAAAAAATTTTTTCAAAATAATAGTAATTAGGAAATCTAATCATCATAAACTAATGAATTGAACAAATTGATACCTGTCCCCCATTTACCATGTTGTATCATCTGAATCCGGACGATATATTTCTTATCTATATCCATTCAATAAAACTTTCTCCAATATAAATCAGCATTCTTGAGAGATGGGAATTTATTTTTTCGTCACCATCCATTATTATATGTTGGTGATTCATTGTATTTAGATAAACGTTCTGGAAATAGTTTCTTTTATTTTTTCTAGATGACTGAGCAGAATAAGAGTGCGTAAAAAAAGTGGGGAGATGGTACGAGGTGAAATGGCAAAAAAATTTATTGAATTTATTGAAAGAGCGGCAGAAGAAAAAAGTGGCACTTGTTGTCGATACATCTACGAGTCCAACCAATATGATGTTAACCAACAATATAGTGAAATTGTTTACCGAAATGATTCCTAACACGATTTTTGTGGAGGCTGATTTTCAAGTGAGGAGCGTCACCCCTATAACGGATCTCACCACAATAAAGTATTTTAAACACGGTAAGTCCTCGTATACGGAAGCTTTGGAATGGGCCGAACAGGAAAATATTGATTCTCTATTTTATATTACAGATGTAACCGGTTATTTTTATGATGAATTAACAGTCAATTATGAGATTTTTTGGCTTGTACCAGAAGACTTTATACCGAAAGTTCCTTTTGGGAAGGCCATCAGAGTTGCTTAGGAGGAATATAAAAAGGGCTTCTCGAAACTATTTTCAAGAAGCCCTTTTTCAAGAATATCCAGTTCTATTTTTCAAATCAGCATGTAAAGATTTTAATAATTGAGAAAACATTCATTGGACTACTTTCCTTCTTGCACCTCAACTTCATTTCAGTTTTATGTGAAGGCTTTTTCGTAAACCTTGTGGTTCTTTAGTCAGATATCAGATGGAACCTGATACCCATAAAAAACAGACAAAAAGATGCCCCGAACAAAGCTATATCAACGGTTAAGATTGGTTCGAAAAGCAACAATTTTTGCGAAAGCAACCTAACTGAAAAATTGCCCGAACTTTAGCTTTCAGGTAAAAAGCTGATGATAAAATCCGTTTTCTCATCTGTTGACCGACAAGTTAATTTACCACCATGTTTCTCAATCAACTTATTACAGATATACAAGCCAATTCCTGTGCCTAGATCCTTCGTCGTAAAAAACGGTTCAAAAATTGCCTTAATCTCTTCTTCTTTAATTTTTGGTCCATTATTTGATACCGTTAACATTATCTGATCTCCAGAAACTTCACTTTCCACATCAATGTTTCGGTTCGTTTCATTTTCCTGAAGGGCGTCAATAGAGTTCACAATCAGGTTTAACAGCACTTGCCTTAACTCACCTTTATTGCTAATAACATCAATTTCACTCTCAACATATAGATTTAGTTGGACATCTCCAGCTAATAAGCTTGGAAATAAAAAATGCTCTAATTCACTTAGAAGACTCCCCAAATTCACCTTTTCCTGTTTACTTTCAATTATTTCTTTACGCGATACATGGAGAAATTGAGATATTCGATAATTCAATTGATCCAATTCATGCTTCATAATATCTAAATAGGGTAAATCTGGATATTCTTTTTGTAATAGACTCGTAAAGCCAATGATAGAGGTTAGCGGATTTCTAAATTCATGCACAAAACTCGAGCTCATTTGCCCTAGAATAGTGAGTCTTTCTTTATGTGTTTGGTTGATGAATAAATCTTTATCCTGTAGCTGCTTGTCTTTGATTTCTGTATAACGCCTAACAGCGAAATAGGAAAATCGGTCAAACAGGGAATTAATATTGTCCAATAACGGTTGTAACTCATGCAATTCAATTCCGGATCTACCAGCCCATTTAACCACTTCACTCTTACCTATCCCCATATTGTATACAAATTCACTAATATTCACATTGGCGTTCACTCGTTCTTGAGCCGTTTTGTCGGCGAGAAGCTTCACACCTCTCTCATTCAATGGAAATCGTAGTGATTTTTTGATTAACTCAAACATCTGAACTCCATTTTGAATTACTTCATTTTTGTATAAGTCATTCTCATCAAGAACTACTTTGCTTCTCCAGTTTTGTAAAAATTCTTCTGAATTTTCTTCTAAAAATTTAGTCAGTCTTTCACAAGCTTTCATCGATTTACACCCATTCCCCTTGCCTATTTAATCATACTATTATCATAACAGAAATTCTCGAGAATATTACATCGAAGCCTAGTAATCTTCCCTCCCTCCACCAACATTAGGGCAATGCTCATGGACTTCTTGCATCACTAACTTCAAAAAAGCATTTTGGCAGAAAAGTTCATTCAAAATTGGTCGATATTTTTCGTAATTCATTTATACAACTATTTCGCTGAAGTAAGACATAAAACCCTATATAAATTCCTTCATTATTATTTTTATAGTAAAGCTCATTCAATACAGTGTTGCTATTTAATTTCATAGTCCATGAAATCTGCCATTTGGTCAGTGACTTTGTTCAAAAAAGACAAAAATACGCCCTGAAACTTATCTTTTTAACCAAAGGCTCTTTTCATATACATTGTGGTTATTTCATCTGATTTTTGATTAAATCCTCCATTTCACTGTTGATTTCCATCAAAAGATAGACGGATCCAGCTACTGTGGCTAGGGACTCGGGCATTTGTCAGCCCACTACGTGAAGCAGGCTTCACTGCGTGTTCTGCCAGATGCCTGCCGTCCCTGGGCAGCCACTTTCGCTTTTCTTAAATGATGTCCGAAACAAAGCCATATCAACGTTTATAGACTGGTACGAAAAGCCACAATCTTTGCGAAAACAGTATAAAAAAAGCACCCTCTTAACAAGGGCACTTCTAGATTAATTCGCTTCTTCTAACAGACGTTGTACTTGATAGGCTCTTACTTTTCGTGGAAGAAAACTGCGTATTTCTTCATCATTAAATCCAACTTGAAGACGTTTTTCATCGACAATAATCGGTCGCTTCAAAATACTTGGATCTTTTCTTACAAGCTCGTAGAGTCCCGTAAAGGTAAGGTCTTCTATATCCATATTTAGTTTTTGAAATGCCTTCGAACGCTCTGAAATAATTTCGGAAGTTCCATCCTCCGTCATGCGAATGATTGACTTAAATTCATCTAAAGATAGCTCTTGTTTCATAATATTTATTTCTGTGTATTCCAATTCTTGCTCATCTAACCATGCTTTTGCTTTCCGACAAGAGGCACAACTAGGAGCCGTATATAATGAAATCATATTATTCCCTCCATTATTATTAATATATCCCACTACTTGTATATGCAAGTATTATTTGTAAAAATTATTGTAAATTCGTTGAAATGGTTTTTAGCACTTGTTTGCAACTAGCAAGCTCTTTCTCGCTAATACCCTCTGTAGCTTGAGTAATGGTCTGCTGTGCAAGCTCGCTTAATCGCTCACGAATTTTCTGTCCATCCACAGTCAAGTAGATTTCCTTAATTCTGCGGTCGTTTTCACTTGGATTTCGGGTAATATACCCTCTCTTCACCAGATTATCCAGCAAGCGAGAAGTGCATGTTTGGTCGCGACTTGTCATATTGGCTAGTTCATTTTGAGTTCGGCCATCTTGGTCCCATAATTGCGTTAATATCGTCCACTGTTCATACGTTACGTCAAAACCCGACTCTTTAAATGAGTTAGCAATTTGATTAATGATTGCTTTCCCTGTATTACTAATTAAAAAACATATTGAATCAGATAAATTAGAATGTGTTTTCAAGGATATGACCTCCTTCAATAACTATCCTAACATCAAACCATTGCATATGCAAGTATTTTTACATCCTTTTTTATCCAACTTCAAGAATCGTATTTCCACCATCTACTAACTTTACCGTTTTTTCTTTCCATCCATTATTCCTTATATCGCAATGAGTACTCAATTTTTTTCTACGTGGAGATTGAATTATATTATTCTCCAATAGTCGAAAGGTTACCACTAACAATCGGACTTTGAATTTCAGAAATAAAACGATCCCTACCACTTACTTCATGGTAGGGGAAGAATGAGTCGCTTATTGTTTGTGGTCGGTTTGTATTCATCACATTACCGATTGACATTTAACGAAAACGCGTTCCAGCTTTTCTAAGCAAAACGGCGGCAATAATTCCACTCAAAATTGATATTATTTACAAATGTAGATTTTATCTACGTATCAAGATCAATTCACCTTAAATTTGCTGTACTTTTTTTGAATGAGGTTCAACTACGTCAACCACTTAATACTCCTTCTTCAATTAAAATCCCTTCAAAAACATTGACTACTTCTGTGTCGTAATGGGAGCCAGATAAACTTTTCAACTCAGCCATGGCTACTTGAGGAGTGAAGGCCTTCCGATAGGCTCGGTCCTCTGTCATCGCATCAAACGTGTCGCTTACGGCAACAATTCTAGCTTCTAAAAGAATTTCGTCCCCTTTTAGCCCATAAGGATACCCACTGCCATTTAATCGTTCATGGTGCTGTTCAATGATTGGGACAAGTTCCTCATAATACGTCCCTTTAATCATCTCTGCGCCGTCGATAGGATGTTTTTTTATGATTGCAAACTCTTCATCTGTTAATCTACTAGGTTTATTTAATATTTCCTCTGGAACA
Organism: Bacillus sp. 2205SS5-2; assembly: GCF_037024155.1. Lineage (NCBI taxonomy): Bacteria > Bacillati > Bacillota > Bacilli > Caryophanales > Bacillaceae > Bacillus > Bacillus spongicola. Next base: position 125,356 of record NZ_JAYKTS010000003.1, on the reverse strand, counting down.
TGAATTTTTCCAATGTCGTGTAAAAAACAAGCGGTGTTTATCTTATCCAACCTTAACATATCTAAGTTCATTTTCTTAGCAATTTTAAAAGCGTGATTCGCAACCCGATCGCTGTGCATATAAGTATATCGATCTTTTAATTCGACTTGTTTTACTACTTCCATTAAAGTAGACCTTTCTTTGCTTACTGTAGAAAATGTTGGTTCAGTTACTACCCACAATAACTTTAAATCTGTTAATGTTGTGAAATGGATCGGTTCTTTAAGCCCTTTTGCAGAAAAATAGTCCTGAGGTCCTAATCTAACTTTTTCCTTATTTAATTCACACTCGACTTCTCCCGACAAAATTAAATAAAATTCCATCACTTCCAAGTTTTCAGATGGATAAATATAAAATAAGCGATCCTTTTTTATGGTTTGAAATAAAACCTCTGTGCCATCTCCATCTGCCAATAGACTCATTTCGTTCTGATTATATTGAACTTTTTCAAGAACAGAGCCCTTTTTCCCGATTTTGAATCCTTCCATCTTGATCACCTCATTTTACTAAGAAAAACAAGTATTTCAATTTCAAATACTTGTTAATAAACTTTATCAATATGGATTCATAATATCATAATGAGACTAGTTTTCTCCTACAATTTTAATCGGATCAATCCATACCCATCGATCGGCAAACCGCACAAGCGTCCAACTACATTCGGCTATTACGCCTGCTTCTGCCGCTTCTTCAATAGTTTCTAATGACATTTCAAGGGTCTCATCATATACTTTGCTGATTATTTTTTCTAGATCTTCTGTATATTTATTCGTTATCTCTTCGTGATAAGAGGACACTTTTTTCAGTTTGTCTTTTAAATTATCGATTTTTTTAGTTGTTTTTTCATAATCTTTTTCATTTTCCGCTGCCAATTCAACTGTCAAATCACTTAGTTCTTTTTGAATCTTTTTAACTTTTTCACTCGTTCTCTCTTGCTCTTTTTCAATATCACTTTCAATTTCTGCTAGTTTTTTATGTAATTTATCTACTTTACTCTCATCAGATGCATTTTCGTCTAGTTCAGCAAGGATTTTTTCTCTTTCTTCCTTTAACTTGGTCGCTTTTTTTCCTTCTTCTAACTTAAGAATGTCCGCAAGGTATTCGGCTTGAAGCTTATCTGCTTTCTCTGCGGCTTCTTCAATTTTCACCTTGATTTCTTGATTGGTTTTTCCGATTAAATCGATAGCCTTTTGCTGATCTTCAGTGAAACTGCTTGCAGAGACTTGAGAAGCAGTTCCCATTAAAGCTAATAACAGAATCAAAATTGAGAATAACTTTTTCATAAATACACTCCTATTCATGGCTTTTTTCTTTGAATAAATATTAACCTTTTTCTATCCTACTAAATTAAGTTAACTAAATCCCTAATGCACAGTGTGTTTCCAATATTTTTAGACGTTTTTGCCAAAAAAAATAATGTTCCCTCCGCTCCTTTCCACTATTTCTCCGGAGTAATAATTCTAAATATTAACATAATTATAAACCAACCACCATCTTCCTACAATAGGCACATATTGTTGAATATTTATGAATTTTATCAAAAAACAAATTTATTTCCTTTTATTTGGCAGTTTTTGTCTTAATAGTCCTCCATAATCCCGCATTCCCCTCCAAATGTTGATAAAAAAAGCCCCAGAAGCCGGGACTGGACATAATAAATATTTATTCAGAAGGCTCTTTTCGTATACATTGTTGCTCTTGACACAAAGAAAAAACAGGCAGTAGGGTTTTTTCGATTGATTTCTTCTTTTTAATCTAGAAATGAAGAATTTTTCATTAGGAAAAGAGCACGAAATCATACAAGTCAAGGGATTCCTTTTTATTCGAAAAGCCACAATCTTTGCGAAAACAGCCATTCAGAAAGATGGTCCCCTTTGAGATTAAAAAGAGACAATCTGCATCTTATCGTAAGAATCATCTATTTTTCCAACAACCTTATAAAAAAATAGATTTGAATCACTATAATCTCTTATTCCCCACTTTTGTTTTTATTTTTTCAATCAAGTTCATTTTCTGGCTCCAGCATTTCATGCTTAAATCGACAGGATACTCTTCTGGGTTCATAGCCCGTTTATACTCTTCCCAGAGCAATTCTAAGTTATCGTTTAAAAAGGACTTCATTTCGGCTAAAGGTGGACTTTTGTAAACGAATTCCCCTTCTATAAATACATCTACATGCAGGTCTTTTGCTTCGAAATTCGTAACGAATTTGCTGATATACGTGTGGATGGGGTGGAACATTTTTAATCGATTCTCATTTTGAGGTGTCTCATCATCGAGCGCGATGTAGTCCCCTTCAGATTTATGGCTAATCTTATTTATTATTCTATACACTTTTTTTACGCCTGGGGTGGAAACCTTTTCGACGTTACTCGAAATTTTAATCGTATCTTCCATTTCTCCTGTCTCATTCTCAATCGAAGCGATCTTATATACCGCTCCAAGTGCTGGTTGATCATAGGCGGTAATTAGTTTTGTACCGACTCCCCATATATCGATTTTTGCCCCCTGTGCTTTCAAGTTCAGGATGGTGTATTCATCTAAATCATTAGATGCAACAATTTTCGTTTCGGTGAATCCTGCATCATCGAGCATTTTTCGTGCCTGCTTTGATAAATAAGCAAGATCTCCACTATCTAAACGAATCCCTTTAAAGTTGATTTTATCTCCTAACTCTTTTGCCACTTGGATCGCGATTGGAACTCCTGACTTTAGTGTGTCATACGTATCCACTAAAAACACACATTCTTTATGACTAGCTGCGTATTTGTGAAAGGCTGTATACTCATCTCGATAAGCTTGAACCATCGAATGGGCATGAGTCCCAGATACTGGTAATCCAAATAGTTTTCCTGCTCGGACATTACTACTCGCATCACATCCGCCAATAAAGGCGGCTCTTGTTCCCCATACCGCTGCATCCATTTCATGAGCACGCCTTGTTCCAAACTCCATCACAACATCTTCTTTCACTACCTGCTTAATTCGATTCGCTTTAGTCGCAATTAGCGTTTGGAAATTCACAATATTTAAGAGTGCTGTTTCAAGTAATTGAGATTGCGCCAGTGGAGCCTCAACGCGGATCAAAGGTACATTTCCAAAAGCCAGCTCACCTTCTTCCATCGAGCGAATGCTTCCTGTAAATTTTAAATTTGATAAATAGAGAAGAAACGCATCTTCATATCCCAGGTCTCTTAAATAGGAGATATCCGTCTCCGTGAAATGAAAATTTTTCACATATTCAATTACACGCTCAAGCCCAGCGAAAACAGCATACCCATTTCCGAACGGAAGTTTACGAAAAAACACTTCAAACACCGCTTTTCGATTGTGGATGCCATCTTCCCAATAAGTTTTGGCCATATTAATTTGATAAAGGTCCGTATGTAATGCTAAACTATCATCTAGCTCGTTCTTCATCGCCATCTCTCCTTTAGTTTATTTTCATTTTTCCCACAACTATCCACTTCATGTAAGAAATTTCACTGAAGCCGTCTGTGCTCTTTTCTTCTATTAATACCCTTTCGTTTGTATAGGTTAAACAAGGTGGGGAAATAGAGAAAATCTATTTTTTGCAAGGCTCTTTTCGTATACATTGTGGCTATTTTATCTTATTTTTGATTAAATCTTCCATTTCTCTGTTGATTTCCATCAAAAATAGACGAAATGATGCCCGAAATAAAGCTATTTCATTGATGATCAACTGATTCGAAAAGCCACAAACTTTGCAAAAACAGCCTTTCGTAAACATTGTTGCTCCTGAGACAAAGAATTATGCGGTACTTTTCATTTATCACAAACCTTGTTCCCTCACTAACAGCGAACATGTAACGATCTTGATTCACTTAAACTTTGAATATGACTAGCAACAAAGCTTACGAAAAAAAACCTAAAGAAAAGAGACCGTCATTGTGCCGGTCTCCTCTAGTCTTATTCTTCTCCGAAGTATTTCTTCAGCGGAGACCAATAGTTTTCTTCCCAACCCTTTTTTAGGTGCTCTGCTTGTCCTTCTGGAAAACCAATATGATCAAATACTAATAACGTGCTTGAATCTTGTTTCTTCAATTCGAATTTCACTAATGAATAAACACCTTGCTCCCAGTTCCCCGGACGCCATGCTTGTACAATACGTTCATTTTGAACAAGCTCAATGTTTCTACCTGTAATCATCCCCCCGAATAAAGAGAATGATCCTCCGTCTTCTGCTTGAATGTCTGTTGGTGCTCCTCCTGTTACTTCACTGAATTGCGTGGATTCTGTTAGGGCTGCATATAGTTTTTCCGGTGTTGCTTGAAAGATAACTTCTTCATGAATAGTAATTGTCATTTTTGTTGCTCCTCTGTATTTTTTATTTTGTTGACCATGGATCTTCCCCAATATTGTCTCCTTGCGATAAACGTTGCAGTCGGTCCATATAATGGGTCCAGCCGTTAGAATTGGAAGTCAGTTTTTCGCTTGGAATGTTGTAATGAGTTAATTGCAGCAAGGTTCCCTTCTTCAAGGGGCTCAACAAGAACTCCACGGTACTGGAGCCAGGTGGCATAAGCTCTGATTTTTCCCACCCCCACGTCATCACAATTTTTTCGTTCTGAATAATTTCTTTGTACTCCCCTAAGGCAATGTTCTCCCCGTCAATATCGATCCGGTATTTTCCAGATACCTTAGGTTCGAGTAAGATCTGTCGCCCGATCCAGCGAACCATTTTATTTGGATCGATAAAAAAGGAGAAAAGCGTATCGGGACTACATTCAATAAATATTTCTTTTCTTAACGGTTCACTGGTCATGCTTTTTCCTTTCCTCCTCTTCAGCTACTTCCTTTAATCGAAGCAGACTGTCCTCCCAGAATTGGTCAATGAAGTCTTTTAATTCAGTAAAACCTTCCCTCCTAATTCTGTAAATGCGCTTCGTGCCATCTTTGCGGACATCCACTAATCCTGAGCTTTCAAGCACCTTCAAATGTTGTGAAATCGCAGGTGCTGAAATGCTAAAATGAGACGCAATTTCACTTGATGTTAGCTCCCCATCACGTAAAATCTGTAAAATGGTGAGACGTGTCGGTACCGACAATGAATGTATGGTTTGAATGATCATGTCACTATTGTAGCTTACACTTAATTAAGTGTCAACTTAATTAAAGAAATTCCTTTGTCAAATTTTTACCATAAATTACTTTGGCACACGTTTAATATGACCTCAAAATATGAAACTTATGAGTTACGACTAGAGTAAAAAGAAACGTATTTCTTGCACGGAAATGAGTCCCTATTTGAATTACAAAACGATAAGTCGTACACCATTTAGTACGAGACTTAGTAGTGCAATTAGCAGTCAAATACCATTAAGACAACAAATTCAATAACAAAAAAACGCCTAGGTTTGTCATTCCTTAGGCGCTTCTCTATTCACCATATCCTTAAATAACGGAATTCCCGCATACAAAACAACCTACCCGTATCCAGTTGTTCTTAAGTTGGTGCATGTATATTTTTCGGATTTTATTGCCAGTATGAATCATGAATTGGAAGAAACAAGTTTTCCTGTGTATTTCTAACAATTGATAAATGTTCGACATTGTAATGACCATAAAGAGTATTGTTATGATGCTTTATTATTTGTTCTGCACTTCTTACATCATTGTCCGTTGTAGAATGTCCTTCACAGACTAATGTTACATCCAAACCGCTAATAAGTTATTTACTGTTTGGATTGGAAATTTGTACTTATTGCTTTCTCTAAATAGGTTTTTCAATCCTCAATTTTGCCTACTTGTCACAACGTGGAAATCAAAGTCCACCTCAAAAAAAGGTTAGAGACTGCCACTCCATGATTTCCTATCACACTGTATTTAAATAATCTTTATACACCGAAATCTTCTTCTCTAACATCTCATTTGTAGCATGTAAATTTTCCATTTGCTGTTGAATGGTTTGTTGATGGTTTTCAAGTAGTTTTAGTCGTTCTAAGGTGGTTTTTTCGCCTTGTTTGACGTATTTTGTGTATTCTTTTATTTGTGCAATCGGCATCTGAGTCTCTTTTAATTTTAGAACGAACCGTAGCCATTTTATTTGTGTTTCGTCATAAATTCTTTCTCCATTATGATTCCGTTGAGGAAAAAGAATCGCTTCTTTTTCATAATATCGTAATGTATGAACACTCACATTAAACACGCTTGCAACTTCGCCGATGGATTTCATCAATTCTCACCTCCGAGTGGTTATTACTTGACCTAGAGTAAACTCTATCCATTATACTCATACTAGAAATCTATTTTCGTATACATTGTGGCTTTTCGCATTAAGTCAAACATCTCAATAAAGATAGACTTAGGAGATCTCTTAGAATCAATTTCACACCCGATGAACTACATTTACGGGGATTTCCATTCACATTTATTTGCTGCAGCCACAGTATACGAAAACAGCCTACTAGAAAGAAAAATTCAATGGTTTATCCATTTAGGAGGAAAACAAATGAAGTATACGGTTATCACAGGTGCTAGTTCTGGAATTGGATACGAAGCCGCTTTTGCTTTTGCCGGCCGCGGGAAAAACATAATTGTTGTCGCTAGAAGAGAAGAAAAGCTAGCAGAATTAAAGAAGGACCTTCAGCAAAAATACCCAGCTGTGAATGTTGTGATTAAGACGTCGGATTTATCCATTTCAGAAAATCTTCACTCTCTCTATAACTCATTGAAAGAATATGACATCGAAACTTGGGTCAATAATGCTGGTTTTGGAAACTTCGATTCAGTTGGTGAACAGAATCTGTCTAAGATCGAAACAATGCTTCATTTGAACATTGAAGCATTAACAGTTCTTTCTTCCCTTTACGTACGCGACTATTCTTCGGTGGAAGGTACTCAATTAATCAACGTTTCTTCAGCTGGTGGTTACACTATTGTTGCTGATGCGGTCACCTATTGTGCCACAAAATTTTATGTCAGTGCTTTCACTGAAGGTCTGGCTCAAGAACTACTAGGAAAAGGAGCAAAATTACAGGCAAAAGTATTGGCTCCTGCTGCAACAGAAACCGAGTTTGCCCAACGTTCGATGGATATGGACTCGTTCCAATATGAAGGGGCTGTTCCGCAATTTCACACCGCCAAAGAAATGGCCAATTACATGCTTGAGCTCTATGATAGTGAAAAAATTGTTGGCATTGTCAACGGACAAACATACGAGTTCTCACTTCGAGATCCACTTTATCCTTATGCCGATCGTAATCAGAAGTAAATATGTGTAAAAAATCCTGTCTCCCACTGCGTTGAATCATTTGTGCTGAGGGAGGCAGGCTTTTTAAAAGTTTCAGTTTTCGACAGTTAGTTAACTGTCTAGCTCCATGCACCCCGTGCTGTTCATATGTAGTATTGATTGTAGAGCATTAGTTATTTTTTCATCTGGCAGTCGCAGTTTTTCATGAATTTTCAGAAGTACAATATTCATTCTCTTTCATTCAAAATTTCGATAAATTGGGGCAATCCTTTCTCCAAAAGAAGATCAAAAACCTTCATCATATCTTCCACATCATTATCATTCACTTCTAATAAATATTGCAGGACCACTCCGTCTACCGCTCCAAGCAACCAGGATGTTAGCGCTGAATTCAATGGCGTACCTTGTAGCCCATAAATTGTTGTCAAAATCTGCTCAATTCTCTGATTCCATTCCTTGTATTTTTCATGAAATTTCTCCTGCAGTTCCTTGTTTCCAAGTATAATCTCGTGAGCAAAATGATATTGCAATCGATTCTCTGTCTCTTTCTTTAATCTTTCCTCCGTGCTATTGAATATTTCCTGGATCACTCTCTCTTTTTCTACTTCATGATGACCGAGCTCTTTCGCGATTCGAGTGGAAGCGGATAGGCTTTCATCAAGAACATCATATAAAACATCATCTTTGTTTTTATAATAATGATAGATGGCCCCTGTACTCATTCCGGCTTCCTCCGCGATTGCTCTTAATGTGGCACCATTGGAACCTTGTTGACTAATCACTCTTCTTGCTGCAGCCAATATCTTCGTTTTTCCGTCCACTTTCATTATGATCCTCCTTATTTGTTCACTAGCATCATACCATACGCAAACTGTCACATAAATTCCATAACTTTGTGAAACATTGAGCATTGACTACCTGGTAAAATAGGACTATACTAAAAACATAACGAACGTTCGGTTTTTCATTAATTGAAAAGAGGGTGTAGTAATGACTATTTTTCCTTATGTTTTATCCATGCCGATCTATTTTGGTTTATTGCTTGCAATCATCGCTTTTTTTCGAAAACATTACAAACTTTCAGCTTATTTTTGGATAGCTTCTTTACTTACCTTTCCGCTATGGATTATTGGGGGTGTCGATGGTTGGTTCCGCTGGGTCAAAATCTTAAGTGTACTCATTCCAACGATTATCGTCGGATTCTCTCGTATTGCTGTTTATGAGGATCGGAAAGGGAAGATATGGGACTTTTTAAAACGAGAAGAATTCTTATGGTTCTTTTATGGAATCCTTTTTTTAAACATCTTAGAAGCGACAATTAAAGATGCTACAATGGGTAATTATTTTAATGCAGCTGTTGGATTCCTGCTTTGTGTGACGATCCCTTTTGCACCAAAATTTTGGAAGTTCACCACATCATCTGCGTATGGAGACTTGATCGCCAATACAACAGCTTCTTGGAACTTTTTGTACACTTCTTGGAACGCCTGCTTTGTATATGCAGAGTCCCCAACATATTTCGCTAGTTCACTCTGTATTTTACTAGCAGCTGAAATTTACCCGATTATTAAAAGACGACCTGAATTATATATCACAGCTCGAATTTACACATTAGCTGCTCATTTATTGCTAAGAGCTAGCTTTGATGTTTTCCCACAAGTGATGGACTCTTCTGCTTGGTTCAATCCAGAGGTGCTTAAAGTGTGGGGCATTATCAACTTCGTCTTAATTGTCCCTTACGTCTTCTGGCATATGTGGCAATTACACAGCAATAAAGCAAATGTTAGCTTTAGACGTTTGAAATCTGCCTAATAAAAAAGCCTGACGGTCTTCGTTTATCCAACGATTCGTGTCAGGCTTTTTTTATCTAATCTCATTCACAAACAAGTACTTGGCGAATAAATCTTCCTTTGCTGACCTCACACCGATCGGTAATCTTCAGCCCAGCCTTTTCCACAATCGAGTCAATTTCTTCTAACGTTACGATCACGACTCTTTCGGCAAAAGCTTGGGCGCTTTGTAGCATCGTAAGTTGTTCTTCCGCTGAGACAACTGAACATAAATTATAGGGCATATCAATAATCGCTGCATCGAAATGGCCTGTGACGTCGTTAATATCCTTCAACGTTACTTCACCTTCTAAATCAAAATAGGCTAGATTTTCTTTTACACCTTGAATAATCAACGGATTGCGATCACTTCCGACCAAATCCATTCCCATCGACAGCGCCTCCACTACCACTGTTCCAATTCCACAGCAAGGGTCTATCAGTTTCATCCCCTTTGGATTAGGGGCAGCAATATTTGCGACAGCTCTGGCTACACGAGTGCTTAAAGAAGTCGAATAGCTATGTGGCTTTCGTTGATGGTGCAGCCAAACCGCTTGATTTTTCACATAGTTTCCAAATACCCAACGCCCATGCATATTCACTATTCCATACATGATATCTGGGTGAGTTAAATTAGCTTCCCCTTTTATGTTCATACCAACTTCTTTTTCAAGTCGACGCCGTTCTCTAAAGCCTACTTTCTCAGACGTTGTTAAATTAGGATGGTTCAAATAGACTAGCTTGAAGCTTGTACTTACTTCATCTAGCTCTTTAATTTTAGTAACTAACTCTTCTAATCCATTCCCTTCGCAAATAACATCTAGCCTTTCACGAATAAATGGACTACGGCTTGGGTCGATTTCCACCGAGCTTTCTAGAATATTAGACTCTGCGCTCCTACCAAACAATGCCCTTTGTTCTAAAGCACATAAAGAAGCTTCATTTTCTTCCCATGTATAATTGTACAAAAAAGATTTCATTTCATTTTTCTGCTCTGTCACTACTGTCCACTCCAATTGATGTTCAAAATACGCAAGGAGCTCTTTTTCAGCGACAAGTCAATGGCACCTGGCGCAAGACGGCTGTCAAACCGTAACAATCTTTGTCGCTGTCCGTTTAATCCTGTCTGCCCTACGATATTATTTTATTATACCTTATATAGCAAACTGACAATTCTATTTTAATCTCAAACGCCTATTGAAGATATATATTGGTTTCCTAGCGTAAGGTGACATTAACATAGGAGTTGGAGAAGATATCGGTACATGTGTATATTCCTTTGAAAATGGTGCATACCCGAAAAGTCGGGCGCAAACTCTTGAAAGTTGTGCATTTCCCTTAAGTTGTGCACAAACTCTTGAAAGTCGTGCATTTCCCTTAAGTTGTGCACAAACCCAAAAAGTTGTGCATTTCCCCACTAGCTTTTCTTATAATTCCAATATCTCTTTAATATCCGCTTCGGTTAAGCGCGTTTTAGTCTGATCGCCTTGGTCAATGACGGATTCGATTAATTCCTTTTTGGTTTGCTGCAGTTCATATATTTTTTCTTCAATTGTGCCCTGGGTGATTAATCGGATGACTTGGACAACATTCTTCTGCCCCATTCGATGGGCACGCCCTGCTGCCTGTTCTTCAACCGCTGGATTCCACCATAGATCATATAAGATAACCGTATCCGCTCCGGTTAAATTCAAACCTGTATTTCCTGCCTTCAAGGAAATCAAGAAAATATCAGCTTCCCCCTCGTTAAAGCGATCAACCAATTGAACTCGCTCCTTTGAAGGCGTTTGTCCATCTAGATAAAAACAGGATAATCCAACTTCTTCTAACGAATTGCGAATTAAGCTCAGCATACTGGTGAATTGAGAGAAAATCAGCATTCTCCTTCCGTTTTCTCTTGCATTTTCTACCACCTCAATAAGCTGCTGTAGCTTCCCCGAACCGCCATGATAATCTTCTAAAAACAAGGAAGGATGACAACATAATTGCCGAAGTCTTGTTAAACCGGCAAGGATTTTTATCCGACTTTTTTGAAACCCTTCTCCTTGAATAGCATCCTGTGTTTCTGTTTTGATTTTATTTAAATAGGCAAGATACAGCTCCTTTTGCTTTTTGGAGAGCTCAGAAACTTGGACAGACTCGATTTTATCGGGCAATTCAGTTAAGACATCTTTTTTCATGCGCCGCAATAAGAAGGGATGAATCATTTTGGCAAGCTTTTCTGGTGGTAACTGGCGAAACGCCTTTTGATTTGGGAAGAAATCTGGAATGATTGTCTGCATTATCGACCACAGCTCATCCACCGAATTTTCAATGGGTGTTCCACTTAAAGCAAAACGTGTGCCCGCTTTTATTTCTCTGACGGCCTTGGCTGTTTTCGTTGCATAATTTTTGACTGCCTGCGCCTCATCTAAAATTAATGTCTGAAACTCATGCTTTCCGTATTCTTCAATATCTTGTCGCAAGGTTGGATAGGAGGTAATCCAAACATCCGCCTGATTCGAAGCATTCAGCTTTTCCATCCGTTCTTGCGGTGAGCCAATCATCACTTCAGAACGTAGGGTTGGAGAAAATTTCTCTAGTTCATTTTTCCAATTATAGACGAGCGAGGCAGGTGCGATAATCAGAGCAGGCTTGCTATCTTCACTCCTCTCTTTCTCTGCTAAAAGGAGGGCGATGCTTTGCAAGGTTTTTCCTAAGCCCATATCATCTGCGAGTATTCCCCCTAATCGATAGTAATGAAGCGTACTTAACCATTGAAATCCATAGTTCTGATAATCTCGAAGCTCTGCTCGCAGGGTGTCAGGAACGTCAAAGTCCAACTCTTCAGGGTTTTTCATCCGCTTAAGAAGCTGACGAAACTGTTTTCCAAATTTGGCCTGACTCCCTCTATCGACCATTTCCCCTAGTTGCATTCCTCTATAGAGCGGAAGTCGCAAGGAAGCTTGGTTTAGTTGCGATGGCTTTAGATTGAATTCATCAAACAGATGGTGGATCTTTTGGAACTCTTCTGATTCAAGTGAAACAAATACTCCGCTCGGTAATCGATAATATTTCTTTTTCTCCACCACATCACTAAGGATGCTGCGAATATCCTCTTGCTCTATGCCTTCCATCGTGAAACGGACGTCCAACCAATTTCCTGAGGAGTCTACATCAATATTTGTAACAGGTGACTGCTGTTTTGGCAGAAGAAATGATTTCACTTTCTCCGTTAAGAATATATCTACTTTGTCTTCTAACTTAGGAAGAATGCTATATAAAAATGAAAAAATATCCTCCTCGCCTTCTAAGTAGATTAACTGTCCATTGGATTTCAGAGAGCTCGATTCAATGATATTCATAATGACGTTTTCCGTCTCGGTATCTCTCATTATTATCGGGGCGTCCGCTGACTTCATAACTCCGTGTTGAAAAGGATTTATCGTAACTTCACCATATTGATAGTCCAAGTCCACCTTCAAAACATCATCGATGAAATCAACATACATTTTCGCATGTAACGGTTTATTCAAAATTTTGCTTGAAATACTATCAGCAATCTTAAGCTCCCCAACCTCATTAATAATTGGGGCAACATACGACAGCATCGGCTCAATTTGATCATGACTAATCGGAATTACTGGATTATTTGAATACTGGATGATCTTCATCAACTCTTGGAACAAGGTTTGTTGAGTGGCTGAAAGTTTATAAAGATCATTCTTCTTGACAGCATAGCCATATAGCTCAAGATATTCAACGTCCAAAAAATCTCCTATATTCAGTTGAAATGTATTTCTATATCGATTTCCTTTTTCTAGTAGCATTGTAAACGGATACTCATCTGGATAGAAATTTAATTTTTGAAAAAAGTCTCGATCATTTTGAAATTGCACTTGTCTTTCGGCTAGTTTTTCCAATAATTGATCCGCAATAAGGGGAGCGATTTTCATTGAACGCCCTTCGACAGAGTAATTAGTCGAATAATAGGAAGATTGCATATGATGATACATCTCTTCAAATTTGATTGACTCTTGTAGCAAATCAATCATGTCTTGATCCTCTTTCGTGAATGAAAATTCGGTAGGATCATAGGTGAAATTTTTTGTAAAAGGATACTGGATTTTCTGTTTGATCGCCGCAAGGAACTCTTTAATATTTTTTACTACATAGGTTCGCTTATGTCCCACCTTCATTTCGATGGATAGAAATTGTTTACTATGAATATAATGCGTATTCTTTTGACAGCTCCACTCTACTTGCAATAGTTTTTTTTCAAAGAGATCCGCTGAAGAAATAGTCTCCTCCTGATATTCTGCAAATCTATGGATAAACTGATTCGTCAGGTTTTTTAATATAGGAGATTGTTTCACTCCCATTTGCTTAGTTGATTCGTCTTCTGCTATTTTCTTTTGTTCTCTAGTACTAGGGATACTCACACTCTTAGATTCCTTTTCTTGTAATTCGAGAAATGCTGCGACTACATGCTTACATTCTTGATCGTAGCGGTCAAAGGCAGGACAGTTACACTCAAATTCAAAACCCTTCTCATTTTCGGAAATGATAACCTGATATTGTCTCGTTCCCCTTACTTTAGCGTACCAAGCTTCCCGAATTTGATTGTAAACTATCTCCTTTACCCGTCCTTGTCTATAGTAGTTATTCCCTTTCCTGTAATTGGCTGAAGTGAACAGGCTTTTCGCTTCCATCCTAGCTGATGTACTAACCATCATTCTCCTCCGTTCTTGTTTTTCTCGGTAAATAAATGCTCTTTAGCGAATGTAATTTCTCCATGTATCTATTTTATCTTGAAGTACAAAAATATGCTATGTTACTAGAATGGTCAGGAAATATTGTTTTTAATCAAGGAGGGAGGTATGTGTTTTTTCACATGAGGAATAGGTGGAGCTTAGTAACTATTTCTGAAATATTAAGAAAAAAGCCTATCCCCCTCACACTAATGAATGAGTATGAGAGGAGACAGGCTATCTGTATGATCAAGCTTGTAAATATTCAGTATACCTATAGTTTTACAGCAAATGCTTCATAAGGACTTAAGGTTACACTCTCAAAATCCACTGAGCTTCTCTGATAATTTTGCACAATAATCTCATCTTTTACGCCTATTTCAGGGAGACTGATCTCATGTACATCTTCACTAAAATTAGTTACGATCAGCCACTTTTCCTGATTATATGTTCGATAATAGGCAAAAACTTGTTTAGGTGTTTCTGTTACAAGTTCAAAGGATCCCCACACGATTATTTGGTTATCTTTACGCAACTGAATCAACTTTTGGTAGGTATAGAAGATAGAATTTGGATCTCCCAAACTAGTTTTCACGTTAATGTCTTTATAGTTTTCATTCACATGTAGCCAAGGTGTTCCAGAAGTAAAACCACCATATTCCGTATCATCCCATTGCATAGGAGTACGAGCGTTGTCTCGACCTTTTACATTGATCGAATGAATGATGTCTTCTACAGGGTATCCTTCTGCTAATCGCTCATGATACATGTTAACACTCTCAATATCTTCTACCTCATCAATACTAGAAATAGGACAATTGGTCATCCCAATTTCTTCGCCTTGATAAATATACGGCGTTCCTTTCATTAAATGAAGGAGAATCGCAAACATTTTTGCACTTTCAACTCGAAAGTCTGAATCATTTCCCCAACGGGATACGATTCGAGGAAGGTCATGATTATTCCAAAATAAGCTATTCCACCCTCGATTATCTAGGGATGTTTGCCATTTTGTCAGTACTTCCTTTAATTCATTGATTTCTAGCACTTTTAGATCCCATTTTTCTTTTCCTGGCTGCTGATCTAGACCTACATGCTCAAACTGAAACACCATTGATAATTCTTTACGAGCAGGATCCGAATACAGCTTGGCAATCTCAGGAGTGGCCCCCCATGTTTCACCCACGGTTAGCACATCATGGTTACCGAATGTTTCTGCATTCATTTCTTGAAGGTACTCATGCAGCTTTGGTCCATTTCCCGTAATCTCTTCGTCAGGGATTTTCCCAACTAGATCGATGACATCCATTCTAAATCCACCGATACCTTTATCTAACCAGAAGTTCATCATATCCCAAATTTCTTCGCGAACCTTTTTATTTTCCCAATTTAAATCTGGCTGTTTTTTACTAAATAAATGAAGATAATACTGCCCACTTGCTTCATCGTATTCCCAAGCCGATCCACTAAATGTTGATGGCAACCCATTAGGGGCTTTTCCATTTACCGGATCTCTCCAAATATAATAATCTCTGTACTCGTTGTCTTTTCCTTTTCTTGCTTCCATAAACCATTTATGTTCATCTGAAGTATGGTTAACGACCAAATCCATAACAATCTTAATATCCCGTTTTTTCGCTTCTTCAATTAACGCTTCCATATCATCCATAGTACCGAATTCATCCATGATATCTTCATAATCACTAATATCATATCCATTATCATCATTCGGCGATTTATAGACCGGGCTAAGCCATATGGAATTGATTCCTAGCTTTTCAAGATAGCCTAGTCGGCTAATAATCCCCTTGATATCTCCAATTCCGTCTCCGTTACTATCCTGGAAACTCCTTGGATAGATTTGATAGATTACAGCGGTCTGCCACCATTTTTGTTCCATTTCAAATACCTCGATTCCTAGAGAGTTTTTCATTCGTTATGTTCATATTTTAACCGACCATTGCGAGTTCATCCTTTAATTTCTACTTGATAGCACCTTTCGCTACGCCACTAATAATCCATTTTTGTGCAAAGATATATACAATAATCATCGGAGACAATGCCATCAAATATGAAGCAAATGCCAGATTATAATCCGTACTAAATTGGGATTGGAAAATGAATTGAACTAGCGGTAATGTCGCCATACTTTGGTCACTTAAAATGACTAATGGCAACATAAAATCATTCCATGCCCACAATGTAGTTAAAATCCCCACTGTTGCATTCATTGGGCTTAATAACGGAAAGATTACCTTCCAGAATACTTTCCAAGTGCTCGCTCCATCCATAATTGCAGCTTCTTCTAGCTCCTTCGGAATGGATTTAATGTATCCTACATAGATAAAGACATTAAAGGCCAGCCCATACACTATGTATAATAATATTAAGCCTACAAGATTATCTAAACCCCATGAGCTCGTTTGCTTCACAATTGGTAACATGATAATCGGAAAAGGAACGAACATCGCACTTACAAAGTAATAAAATAAAAGTTTGTATGCTTTCTTATGCATGTTTCGAGCAATCGCATAGGCAACCATTGAATTTGTTAATAATGTTAATGCTACAACAAACACTGTTATAAATAAGCTGTTTCCTAAAGCACTAAAAAATCCGGTCATTTCAATAGCATCTGCGAAATTCTGAAAACGGAATTCTTTCGGGAAAGCAATAAAGGATTCAGCCAATTCCTTAGGTGTTTTCAGGGCAATCGTAATGGTTAAATACAACGGAAATAATATAAGAAGAGTCCCTATTATTAGTAAGATCGTGACGATCCAATTCGCCTTTTTCCCTACCATTACATATCCACCTCTCTCTTTTGGAGTATTCTAATTTGGAATACAGAAATGGCTACAATGATGATAAAATACACAACTGCATTGGCTGATTGATAGGCAAATTCTCCACCTTCAAATCCACCTCTGTAGATTAGTATTGAAATAGATTCAGTGGCTCTACCTGGACCTCCACCTGTTAAAGAAATAATATGGTCGAATACCATTAAGAAATTCTTCATTGCGAGTACCATATTAATCGTGAAGAAAGGTGCGATTAGCGGAAAGGTAATCTTCCAAAATTTCTGCCAAAAATTCGCTCCATCAATACTTGCTGCTTCGTACACATCATCTGATATTGTCACAAGTCCGGCTAAATATAGAATTGTGTTAAAGGCTACTGCCTGCCAAACAGCAACAATCACTACTCCAATCCATGCTAAATCAGGATTTCCTAAAATATTCTTTGTTAAAAACTCAATCCCTAAAGCATCTGCAATATCCGGTAGAAAGTGAGCAAAGATAAAGTTAAAAATATAACCGACAATTAAGATACTTAAAATGTTTGGTAAAAAGTACACAGCTCTTAACGTTTTTCGAAATTTGATTCGAGAATTTAGTCCCATGGCAACCAATAAACTAAAAACATTTACTAAAATGGTCGATACAATCGCAAACTTAAATGTGAATAAATAGGCTTCAATTGCACGCTCATCCTTAAATACATTCAGATAGTTTTTCAGGCCCACAAAATTCCAATCACCATATCCTCGCCAGTCTGTAAAGCTATAGAAGACACCTTGTAAAGCAGGGTAAGTATGAAAAGTGAAAAAGAGGATTAGGGCGGGAATTGTCATTAAGATATAAGCTCTTTTTCTTGTATGCATCGCTCGCACTCCTTTGATTATATGGAATAAGGCATCGTAAATATCTGCCTTATTCCATCATGAATGTAGACCAAATTAACGGTTTTGAACCTTTTCCCACTCTTTGTCGATTTTCTCCAGGAAAGTGTCTGTTTTTTGATCGATTAAGAATTCTTGAATTAAATTGGCCGCTTGCATACCTGTTGGATAGTAGTGGTCTGGGAAACTAGTTAAACGTCCTTCCTCAAAATTCACTTTAATTCCTTCCATTGTTGGATCCTCCTGGTAAACTCCTTCGAGAGCTGAAAATGATTTTTGATCATTAATATATTTTTCAGCGTTTTCTTCTTCTATCATGAATTCAATAAATTTTATCGCTTCTTCAGAATGCTTTGTATCTTCACTCATCGTTAAAAGAACATCCACACCAGACACTAATTTATTCTGCTTCGAATCATTTGTTACAGGAAGGGCAAACACCCCTAAATCAATATCTGCGTTTGCATTTTTTATTTCTGGAATAGCCCAATTTCCTTGAAGGTAATAGACACTCTCACCCTTAGCAAATGCTGTATTCCCATCACCATATGCAACTCCAAAGTTATCTCCATGACCAAATTCAAGTAGGGTTAGCATTTTCTCAGCAACGTCTGGATAACTTTCTTTGAAGCTAGTTTCCCCTGAGTTCATTTTCGCTGCAAAATCTTCTGGTTGAATGTTCGCTGCAATTGAATTCCAAGGAATCATTCCAGTCCAAGCATCCTTTAATGTTAAGTAAATTGGTGTTTCACCAGCTTCTTCAATGGTTTCTAGTGAAGCTTTAAACTCGTCCCAAGTTGTGGGTACTTCTAATCCTAATTCAGCAAATTTATCTTTATTATAGATAACGGTATTTACATTTGTTGCGTAGGGAAGGCCGTATTGCCCCTCTTTCTCATCCCCCACTAAATTTCCTACCATCTCGAGGTAAGCTGGTTGAATCTTATCGATATATTCAGAATCAGAGAAATCGTTTAGAACGCCCGCTCGAGCGAGTTCTCCATATGTCGCGTTTCCACCGATAGATAATAAATCTGGCATATCATTTTTAGTTAACCTTGTTTTCAGCACAGTTTCTGCTTCTGGTGGCGTATTTAATTCAATATTTATTTCAGGATTTTGCTCTTCAAATTTTTCGATTAGTGCTTCATAAGTATCAATACTCTCCGATTTATTTGAGAATAATTCTAGCTTCGTTCTCCCATCATCTTCTCCACCACTACATCCTACTAGCAATGCTACACTTAACGTAACTGTGGCGACACCTGTTAACATTTTCTTCATTTTTATTCCTCCTAGTTAAACGTTTACTTAAAATTTTAATATATATAACACACTATTATTACTTATTATTAGCATGTTTGATCACTAAATCTATGATAAAAATCACATATTTACGAAAACGTTTACGTACACCCTTAAAAAAATTTATATTTTTTTTACTGTTTTTCTTTCGATTATCTCATGAACCATTATTCTACTTTCTACGGTTGCCTCATCTTTTAGCATTTGCAGAAGCATTTCACATGAGGTTTGTCCCATTCTAAACAGTGGCTGGGATACCGTTGTTAAGGGCGGATTGCTCATTATCGCTGTTTTTGTATTGTCGTAGCCAATAATTGAGAAGTCATCCGGTACTGTTAATCCTCGCTCATACGCTGCAGAGATCACACCCACTGCCAATTCGTCACTTGCTGCGAAAATAGCTGTAGCATTTAAGTTCTGATTAAATAACTCTTCAAATGCTTTTTTGCCATCTTCAAATAAAAATCCATCAGTGCAGAAAATATTAGCTTCATCAACTGGAATTGAATGCTCATCTAAGGCTTCTTTAAATCCCTCTACCCTTGGTCTACCTGCAATGGGATCGGCATAAGGACCGCTTATCATCACAATATCCTGATGTCCATTTTCAATCAAGTAATTTGTCGCACTATAGGCAGCGCGACGATCATCCACTTTAACATAAGGAATCGAATCCTTGAAGCTCTCAGTAGAAACGAGGACAATCGGAATATCCATCTTTTTCATTTCTTTAAGATACTCATCCTTTAAATACTCACTAGTAAAAATTAGACCATCAATCCGCTTTTCATTCAGCAGTTTCAAATACTTTGATGTCCGCTTTCCATGTGTATTGGTGTGAGAGATAAATACGCTTAAATTCTCCTTATGTGCAACGCTTTCAATACCACTCAAAATTTCAGAGGACAACATACTCGATAAATCAGGCACAAGTACTCCAATCGTCTGAGTTCGTTTATTTATCAGGCCTCTTGCTACTGCATTCGGCTGATATCCTAACTCCTCAATAACATCCAGAATCTTTTTCTTTGTCTTTTCTGAATATCCACCTTGGTTATTTATTACTCGAGAAACCGTAGCAATTGAACAATTGGCATGTTTAGCCACATCTTTGATTGTATAACTCAAACCTACATCACCTATTTCAGTAAACGTTTACGTAAATAATTACAAGATAAATATACCACTTTGTGAAAGCACTTTCAATATATTTTTTAATATATACAAACATCCCAGATTAAGATTTCATTATGCACTCTTACATCAAAACAGTAATGAAGAAGTAGCCAGTCACTTACTACTTTTTTGATATCATCTCCGCAACTCAGTTTAGAGTGACGGAGGGACCCCTGTGCTATTGACAAAAAACTAGAACTGAATATCAGGCATCTTTCGTTTGGATTTACAAGCAGCCTCTTGTCTTGTCTATTCCCATTCTTTTGTTGTGAGAGTTGGAGGAAATAATAGGAAACCATTTCTCCCCCGCTACCAATCCACCGTTTTCATTTACCGACAGATAGTATTGGGTACTAGTTAGCAATTTGTCTTTAAATTTTAGATAAATACATATAGAAAAGGTTACCAAACAAGAAGGAACAAAATGACAGCACGTTACGATACTGAAATAGAGATGAGGTGTCTAACCCTCTATCCCCGTAGGAGCAGAGGTTACGAAAAGAGCAAAAAGTTATACAACCCAAAAATTTTATGCCTATTCGGAAAGCCATAATTTTTTGCGAAAACAACCTATCTTTTTCAGATCAATTTATGGATTCTTGGATGTGGTTTCTAAAAAAGTGGGTAGTGAACAGTTGAAGTTTAAATCCCTGCATATTGTTATTATTTTTCTTTTTTTCTCTTCTTTCTCTTGCTTGTTTGCATGTCTCAATCGAAGTGAGTTCATATCCGATTCACGTAGAGAAGGAAAAATGGTATCTGCCTTGCTGTCAGGTTGTTTTTGAACAAATTTTACCTTGAGGCTAACCTTGAATTTCCATCCACAGCTCCTACTTCTCACATCCGTTTATTCCAACGTTGAATTTTTGAAATTGAGTATCCGTCCACTTTCCACTGAAACACCTCAAATTCTTCTGAAGCTTTCCAATTAACCCTATGTATTGCCATTCTTAAACGCAACATCCTCGTAACCACGTTATTCCATTTTTTCGTAAAAATTTCTAAAAAAGGATATTGCCCTCAAGATGATGAAACACTAACCCTTCACTATGTTTCTTTCGAGCGTTCTCCATCCATATATTAAATTCAAGTCCTATGATTTTTATATGGAGACTTTTGTCGGAAATGGATACTATCGATAAAAAATTTATATAAGTTAGTACTTGAGCCCATTTCGATTCAATAATAAATGGAAACACAAAAGTTACTTACATAAAAAATTACCCCTTACGCTAAATTACTAATTTGGCTTAAAGGGTTAAATCAAAACTCCAATGGTGTCGATTGCGATAAAGTAAGGAATTGACAGCTATTCTATTATTAAGTATGGCTCTTTTCGTATACATTGTGGCTATTTCATCTGATTTTTGACTAAATCCTCCTTTTCACTGTTGATTTCTATCAAAAACAGACGAAATGATGCCCGAATCAAAGCTATATCATAGATAATAAACTGCTACGAAAAGCCACAACCTTTGCGAAAACAGCCTTAAGTATTCAACTCTCATCAAAAGAACGGCCATATCACGCTTCAGCAGCCAACGCATCTGCTTTTGTCACATGCACCGTACCACGAGGGTGCTGAGGTGGAGCATAGATCGAGTACAACTTAATCGGGATTGTCCCCGTGTTAATCAGATTATGCCACTTGCCCGCTGGGATGACGATCGCAAAGTCTTCCTCTACTTCCCTCTCATAGTTTAATTGATCTTGCTCATCCCCCATTCGAACGACCCCTTTCCCTTGTTCAAGACGAAGGAACTGGTCGAGCTCAGGATGGATTTCTAACCCAATATCTTCTCCAGGTAAAATGCTCATTAAGGTAACCTGCAAGTGTTTTCCAGTCCATATAGCGGTGCGAAACGTATTATTCTGAACTGTAGCATCGTCAATATTCACTGTAAATGGGTTAGGTCCGTAGTCCATTCTGTCTGGAGCATCCCACCCTAACTCATTTAATCGTTTCGCATGCTTCCATTCATCCTTACAAGCATGCACGAGAACATCATACACAGATGAATTCCTTGTCTGTAGAGAACCGATTCTGAGCTGTTCATACCCGGCTATTCTTGTTTCATATCCCCTTTCCAACCCCTCTTGGTAAGACTGAAAAGGTACGCGCTCGGCTTGATAGGCTGGCTGGCTTCCTGTAAGCGAGGTGTACAACTGGGATAATTGCCACCAATGCCGTTGGTCGTCTTCTGCCATTTGAAAAATCTCTTTTTTGTGATGAACCGGTGCCACTTTGGCCAATCTGTGATAAAGATCGAAGGCTGTAACCTTTCCATTTATACTATTTTGCAGGACTTCGATTTCCTGTTGGTGATTTCCTTCGTTATTTCTCGTCAACTGATCTGGTGAATTTACTGTTTGATGAACATAGTATTGATTTGAATGATCATTAGGGGGGTTATACATTTTTTTCATTCCTTTCACGGCTTTACACGAAATTATCATATGCAGGATGTTAATGGATGTGTTTCTACCCGCTGAAAAGAGTTTATATTCGCAAGAGATAATCGTAAGTTTTATGTAAAAAAAGCCCAATGAGCTAACAAATGCTCGTTGGGTCTTTTAGCTGTGTATCAAGGACTCGCTATGGAAAAATTCCTGATTGCCTAGGAAGAAGAAAATCGTGAGCTGGAGTCTACGGGAATACACTTGGCAAGCTTCCTGTTTCCCGCCGCTTAAAATACACCAGTCTTAGATCCTTAAAGCATTAGACGTTTTTATTATGAAATAGGGACGGGGTACCTGCCCCCCCTACACAAAATACTTACTACTCTTCCCATTCTCGTCAATATAATCAATGACTGACTTTTTCGTTTTTAAATCAATGTACAACATACAGCTTTTCTCATTCTTATGCCACGAAAGGCGGACTTCATCCTTTGCTGAATCTAAGACTTTGAAATCGCCATTAAAGGCTTCGTACTCATTTCTAAATTTGATTAGTTTTAAAAGTCTTTGAACAACTTCTTTTCCGAGCGCTTGTTCGATTTCTTCGAGACTGAAGTTGTGGCGGTTAATTTCACGACCATCACCAGTTTCTTTTATCTTGCCAACGTCATTTTCTCCTGCAAGCAACCCGACATAATACACTTGCGGAACTCCTGGTGAAAAGAATTGAATCGCTCTGGCTGCTAGGTAAGCATCATCATCACAATTGAGCACAGAGTAGTAAGAGCATCGAATTTGATGAACATCAAATCCATCATCAGCTTTATGATCCTCCGATAAAATCAGACTAAGATTTGAACCTCTCTCTTCACAGACGTCTACTACTTTTCTTGCTTCTTTTGTGTTGATCAGATCATCTAAATCCGGCTTTACAGGAATCCCATCATGACAGTCTAGCATCGTAAACTGCTTTTCTGGTCGATCCTTTAAATAGTCACAAAGGGCTTCACTCGATTGATTGAGCAAAGTATCTAGTATTCTATAAGGTAAGATAAAATCATAAATCCAACAACCATGCTCTGCCAACTTGTATTGGATTGAATAATGAGAATGTACTTCAGGAAGCAATTCAATGTCTAATGAGTTGGCAAGTTCCATAATCCAATCGAGGAATTCATATACATCAGGTTCAACGAAAAAGCAGCTCGTCCCAAGTTTTTTAATCACATATCCTAATGCATCTAATCTCACTATCTTTACGTTTTGCTCTTTGAAATTCACAAAAAAGTCTGTGAACAACCCTCTTACCTTCTCTGAATTGATATCAAAATCAATTTGCTCGGAAGGATCCGTTTTTCCAAATGTTGTCCAGACCCGTTCTTCTTCCCCCGTTTCCTCTATTGTAAAAGTAGAGTATGGTAACGACCTGCGTAAGAACATCTTGTCAATATCCGTTTGAATTGGTTCACCGTCGTCCCATATTTTATCTAAGGTGATAAACAAATCTGCATACTCCGATTTTCTCCCTTTTTGCAAGAAATCTTGAAAATAAGGAGATTTTCTGGAAATATGATTGACCATCAAATCGACCAATATATCAAAGTTTTCACCGATCTTCCTAATATCTTCCCAAGTACCGAAATTCGGTTCAATTTCTAAATACGTTAATGGGGCAAATCCTCGATCTCCTGATGAAGGAAAAGGGGGTAAAATATGTACGCCGCCTTTGAAAATATCAGAAAAATGCTGCAAAAGTACTTGATTAAGAGTCTTCAAATCTCCGCCCATTGAATCGGGATACGTAATGAGTTGTACTTGATTTTTGACTGTCATCTCTTTTTATACCTCCTAGATACGATATAGTTGTTTTAGTTCTTCAAGCTTTGGCAAATCCACGACTGCACCGGTGAATTTCAATTTATAGGCACTTACAGCAAAACCTAAATTCAAGGCTTCTTTTATCGTATATCCTCTAATCAATGCTGAATAAAAACCTGACCAAAAAGCATCGCCAGCACCTGTCGTATCGACTACCTCAGTAGCTAGTGTGTTAAATCTCAGCGTCTCTCTTCCATTTGAAACGATTGCACCTTTTCTTCCTAAAGTAAGGATGACTAACTTCACACCTAACTTTAAAAATTTTTCTATTTGATTTTTATGGGTATCTTTTCCAAATATTCTTTCCGCATCATCTTCAGAAGGCTTTACAATATCAACCTTGCTGATGATTGATTTAATATATTCTATTCCATCTTCTCCCTTTTCCCAGGTCATCGGATGATAATTAGGGTCAAAGCAAAGGAGGATATTATTTTTCCTAGCTACTTCCAAAACTCTTTCCATCGTTTCACGAGCAGGCCTCCTCGATAGTGGCCAACAAGAAAAGTGAATAATTTTAGAGCGCTTTAAGTCTTCTTCCAGTCCTGAGTTGTATGCCAAGTGATAATCGGCTTCTCGATAAAAGATGGGAACGGGGCTATTCTGACTCTTTGTGACCAACACCATGCTTGTTGCATAATCCACCTGCTGAACACCTCGCGTATCGATGTTGGCACTACGTAAGTGATTGATTAAAAATTCTCCTAATCCATCTTTTCCTACAGCAGAAGCAACAAGAGACTTGGCTCCTAATTTTTTCACATTCATAGCAATATTTGACGGAGAACCACCAAAAAACTTTTTATAGTTCGTACACTCAAAATTTTCATCATACTCTTCTGATATCATATCAACTAAAAGCTCACCGACAGTAAAGACGTCATTCGTTTTGGGCGTAAACTCTATTTTTTTATCAAAATTAAGCATCTCACTTCATCCCCCAATATAATATAAGGATTTATCAATCGCTTACACGTCGAATATTACTATGGTGCAACATGTGTGTCAAACGTTTTCATAAAAATAATATTTCATTTATAAATAGTAAGGAAAATAACAAGAAAATTCAAAAATATTCGGTATCATCAGCAAAAATATACTTATTTTCTCCTTATAATTTCCATTTTATAAATAAAAATTATATGGTAAGGTTACCATAAATTATATATAAACCGAATGATTAAAAAGAATATAACTATATGAGCTATAATAACGATACTGTTAAACTTTCATGACTCATTCATTTAAGAAGGCTGTTTTCGCAAAGTATGTTGCTTTCGTATCGGTTTATTATCAATGAAATAGCATCCGAAAAGCGAAAGTGGCTGCCCAGCAGCGGCGGGCAAATGTTATCCAACGGAAAAGGTCCTGACCTTTGGAGTTGGATGTTATTTGTCCCATAGCTGCTAGCCACTCTAGCCACTGCAGCTGGATCACGAAAAGCGGAAGTGGCTGCCCAGGGACGGCAGGCATCTGGCAGTACACGCAGTGAAGCCTGCTTCACGTAGTGGGCTGACAAATGCCCGAGTCCCTAGCCACTGCAGCTGGATCACAAAATGCGAAAGTGGCTGCCCTGCGGCGTCAGGCAAATGAAGAACTCGGAGGTGATGCCTGCATCACTGGAGGGTTATTCATTTGACCCCGAGCCGCAAGCCACTGCAGCTGGATCACGAAATGCGAAAGCGGCTGCCCTGCGGCGTCAGGCAAATGAAATAGCAACAATTTATACGATAAGAGCTGTTAAGAAAGGAGTACTGTAAAGTGGTAAATATTAAAGATGTTGCAATCCGTGCTGGTGTATCTGTTACTACGGTGTCACGAGTATTAAATAATAGGGGGTATATTAGCAAAGAAACGAGGCAAAGGGTTAAGGACGCGATGGCTGCTACAAATTACTCACCTAATCAAATCGCCCGAGCCCTTCAAAAGAGTCAATCCTATATACTAGCTATCATCGTTCCAGACTCCAATCATCCATTTTTCTCTGAATTAATTAAGCATATTGAGGTGTACGCAAATACAAAAAATTATAAAGTTCTTATTTGCAATTCACTCGACCAACCTGAGAAAGAAGCAAATTATTTGACGATGCTGAAAGAAAACAGAGTGGATGGCCTAATCATCTGTAGTCACACATTAGATGTAGAAGAATATAAAAAGGCGAATTTCCCAATCGTCACCTTTGACCGGATTATTTCGAGTCAATTTCCTTATGTTGCTTCAGACAATTTTCGAGGTGGCGAAATGGCTACGGAACATTTAATTCAATCCGGGTGTAAAAAGCTATTACATATATCAGGTCCTTTAAAACTAGATTTATTAGCCAACCGTCGTACTGATGCTTTCAGGTTAACTTGTATGAAACACCAACTTCCTCATCAAGTCATTGAGGGCTCGGATGATAACTTAACCTTTGAGTATTTTAAAAATTTCATTAAAAATGATGTGTCCGAAGTGCTCGCGGATTTCGATGGGGTCTTCTGCAGTAACGACTTCCTCGCCTACAGCCTCTATCTTTACGCATTAGAAAACGGCATAAACATTCCTGAACAATTGAAAATAATTGGCTATGACTATCATAGTTTCACTCGAATACTCCAAACTCCTAGACTGACAACAATTGCCCAACCTGTTGATCGGCTAGGGAAAGTATTAAGTTCAACCATAATCAATATGGTTGAACTTAAGGACCACGATTCAATCAACAATACAGTCGTGGACGTTCAATTGATTCAAGGGCAAACAACATGATAATTAAGTAACCATTCTTATAGCTGTTAATCGGAAGTTTCACTTAAGACCTCGAGCTTTCAAAAAGACCCAATGAGCAGACAAACACTCGTTGGGTCTTTTCGATTTTTAGCAGGGATCCGCTATGGTGAAATTTTTTATTGCTCAAGAAATAGGAATCCCTTAGTTAGGAACTAAAGGAATATAGTTCGTGGACTCCCTTCTTCTCAAGGCTCAAAATAACCCATCCCTAGATATTTTAACTATACTGAAATAGGGACAAGGTACCAGCCTCGCCCGTCTCCTACCTTGTCGCTATAGGAAAGTAGAAAAGAATGGTTATTAACAAAGGAAAATAGTGATTATCTTACCTACCGATGTAAAATACCGGAGCAGAGTCTACCTTTTTTATCCACATCTCCTCAGAAGCATTAACCTTCTTTTTATACAAAACATCTCCCTGTCTTTCCCTTCCCTTCTTTCGAAACCAAGTAATATAGCCCCCTCCCACTACTTGCGGGGTATCATCGACCATTTTGTTATCTGGAAAGGTAATCTGTCTTTGGTCTCCTGATTTTAGATTAATAAGGTAAAGCCTCGTGAACATCGTCGGAACTCCCCCTTCTTTCCACTCTTTATTTTCTTTTGCCCGCGCGACAATCACTTCATCTGGAGAAAACCACACTAAATCGAGATCTACATACCCTTTTGGAGTATATTCCTTGCGGGTGTTCATAGTCGGAATATCTGCAATCGTTGTTTTTTTATTTTCCACAAAAAATCGACCTTCTCCCGCAATAAAGGCTAATTGATTTTTGGTTGGGGCCCATTTCATCCAATCTTTAAACCAGAGCATTTTTCCTAACACTTGAAAATTCTTTCCTTCTGATGATAGAACACAAAGCGTATTACTATCATTAGACAACGAAGCAGTAGGAGTAGCTAAGAAACTAACCCATTTTCCGTCCGAACTCCATTTAAAATATTGGGCATTAATAGCAAACAAGTTGGTCGTATTCGTTGGAATCGTGAAAAAAGGTTGGATTTTATTCAAATCGAGTTTTGCATCTACTGGAACAGTGAATAGATGAACTGGTTCCCATCCAGATGGAAGTAAGTTCGAATGCGAGGAGACGATAAACGCTTTTCCATTCGGAAACCAAGTAAAATCACTCACTCCGAGAGACACATTTTCAAATCCTTCTGGTCGTCCATTTTTTGTTTTTGTCACGTTCAGAACACCACCCGCATTGTACGCTAATTGATTGGTAGTTGGCGACCATTTATAATTTCTCGTTTCAATGGTTTTATACGGCTGGTAGCTTTCCTTTTTTTCCGTATCGTAAAGATATAAATAGTTTTTTCCTTGCTGTTGATCACGGTCCAAATACGCAATAAATCGACCATCCTTAGACCACTTGGGAGAATACACATCCCTTCCTGTGGTTAATTGAATTTCCACCTCACCTTCTACCATCCATAACTGATGATCGCGGATAAATGCAGCTTTAAGAGGAATTTCCGCATCAACCCTTGTTGAAAAGGAAATAATCAAAAATACTAATAATAATAAAAACCTCATTCCCATACATTATCACTCCTAGTCATAGAGTGTCCTAATAAATGGATGAAAATCAATTAAGTATTGATGCAGCATATAAAATTGGATAATCCCACTCCTAGATATTGAAACATCAGAGGATACTTTACTGAAGGAAGGACGAGGCCCTGTCCCTTTTATAATCCCCTCTTCTTCAAAAAAGAACCAGAGAGGCAAACTCGCTAACAATACCTCTGTCTCTTCGATTGCAATTGTTTTTTTACTGAACTTTAGTAGCTCATGACTCACAAAACCCCTCATCTGAGCCCCACTTAGTACCTGGCATTCTTCTACTATAAGTTTACTAAAAGAGCGAGCATATCTCAGTAAGGAAAATCGTGAAGCAACCGTCGCAATACTTACTTCAGATAAGTCTAGTACTAACAGCCCATGATGATTGGGTTTAACCACTCTGCTTAACTTTTGGAGACGATTCCTTTTTCTTCACTAACTTTTAGATGACCTCGAAGAATCTCGTAAATTCATATATATCAACTATCCGTAGAGGAAGGAAAATCAGCACACCTTGTCGAAAATATCAATTATGGTTTCAGGCAATGAATGAATTTCAATAAGATTTTTCAAATAAGTGAAGTCCTACATACCAAGATGCTCTGCTTTATACTAATGACTAAAACGAGCAGGAAACACGTTTAAAATTTCTCGATCATTCTTTCAGTTGCACCGATTCACATCCTGTCACATTCCCTGAGCATGAAGGAAAAGTTGAAGAAGATTATTGGGTTTTTAGCACCTCTAGCTTTTCAGTATTGAAGGTTCTTTTTGTATACATTGAAGCTATTTCAACTAACTTTAGACTGCAGCCTCTATATTGCTGTTGATTTCCATGAAAAACAGGTGATAAAGTGCCCCGAAACAAAACTATTGTACAGACCTTGCGAAAACCACCTTATTGAATTGTAAAAACTGTGACCTTGTGTTTTTTTCGTCAAAAGAAATGGACGGCTTTTCTCAAATCAATATTTCAATAAATTATGAGGACTTAAAGCGACTAGTGCAACATAAATTGAACAAAATATTCTTTGTCAGAAAAGGAGGAATTCAATTGTGATACGAATAGGTGTTTCCTTAATTATCCTTGCCTTAATTTTGTTAACTCTTTCATACTTAGCTCTGATTTCGTTCATTCAAGCTGAAGCTTTTGTCGATAAAGCGTATTACGGCATCGTTGCCGCGATCCTTATTGGATTTATCGGTTCATTGATTTTGATCATCGGCGTTTATCGAGACCGCTTAAAAGAGAAAAAGGAGGAAGAAAACAATGATTATAGTAAATACTGAAGAAATTGTTGGTTATGAGATTGAGGAAATGCTCGGAGTAGTTCGAGGCAATATCGTTCAAGCCAAGCATATTGGGAAGGATATTACAGCCGCTTTTCGAACATTATTCGGTGGAGAAATCAAGGAATACTCTGAGATGCTAACTGATGCTCGTAAAAGAGCCATGCATCTGATGGTCGAAGAAGCAAAGGAAATTGAAGCAGACGGAATTGTAAATATTCGTTTTGTCACATCACAAATAATGCAAGGTGCGTCTGAGTTACTTGTATACGGAACAGCAGTAAAGTTGAAGCAGACTAAGGTATAAAAAAAGAACACTTATTGGAAGCTTCTCACGCAAAAGGCACAACAAACTGTCCAATGCTTCTTGTGCCTTAGTTGTGTTTACGAAGAAAAATAATGTGCAAAATTCTCCCTACAAACCACATGACAAAATAGTAAAATATGAATATTCAAAAAAAGAGTCTCGAAATTATGTCTGACATCAAATGGTCTAGCCTTATCAATTTTATTGCAGCACTCTGTCTGTTCATCAGCCTCTTTTTCTATGAACCTCAGTTGTATTTAAGAATTTCCCTCATTACTTTTACAATTTCAGACATTCTTGTTATGCGCTATAGAAGCCAAATAATCAAGGGTAGGTTTTATGCCTATGATAGTTTTGTGTTCATAGGCATTTACCTCTCGACGCGCATTGACAGCGATGTATATATTCAAGGTAGGTCCGCTTTTCTCTACATATTCATCTTCATTATTTTACTTGGGAGCTATAGGGCTACCATTAGCCTTAAAGAGGAGCAGTGACTGGTTAGGTTCGCTCGATCTGAATGAGACCAATTTATTCACTGATAGACAGAAAAAAGGAATCCCGAAAACTCTTTGTAGCAGATTTCGGGATTCCTCTTTCTCTTGTCAATTTCTTCAGAGCCCTTTCCAATCCTCTTACTGTTATGCTCCTTTTGTATACATTGTTCCTATTTAGTCTAATGTTAGATTGAACCCTCCATTTTACTGTTAATACCCATCAAAAAAAGACGAAAAGATGCTCCGAAACACAGTTATATGACCGTCTATAGACTGGTGCGAAAACAGCCTCCTATTTCAATACTAAACTGGCAACACACTCAACATGTACCGTATGAGGGAACAGATCCACTGGCTGAACTCCTTGTAAAGAATAGCCAAATGCTTCAAGCTCCTTAATATCTGTAGCAAATGTATCCGGATTACACGATACATACACAATTCGCTCGGGTTGGGAACGTCCAATTCGTCTCATAACCTTCCCACCTGCACCTGAACGGGGTGGATCAAGGAGTAATAACTCTGGACGACCGAAGCTCTCCAGCATTTCGTCAATTCCTTTTCGTGCATCCTTCGCCAAGAAGGTGGTATTCTCTATTCCATTATCTTTTGCATTACGTTTAGCTGATTCAATCGAGCTCTCAACTATTTCAATTCCGGCAAGCTCGCCTACTTTGCTAGCGAATGGTAGGGAGAACGTCCCAACTCCACAGAAAAGATCAATCATTTTTTCTGTTTTCTTTGGTTGACCCATTTCAATCGCTAAGTCGACCAATTTCTGTGCTTGTGTCGGGTTCGTTTGGAAGAACGTATCAAACCAAAGACGGAATCGATAGCCATCCATTTCATCATAAATAAAATCGCGTCCGGCTAGAAGATGATTTTTTTCTGATTGGGTGCGATCGGCCCAATTCGTGTTCTCGAGCCATAACAAACTTTTTACACTTGGGAATTTTTCGCCGATACGATGCACCAAATCAGCTACCGCTGTTTGATGGTCCTCAGGTGCCTCTGTCGCAAACAAAGCTAACATGAGTTCTCCTGTCGCAAATGATTGTCGAACCATTAAGTGGCGTAGCAATCCTTCATGTAGATCTTTGTTGTACCCTTTTAATTCATGATCTTTTACCCAGTCTGCTACTTCCATCGCAGCAGCGACCATTTCTTCACTTGCGATTAAACATGTTTCCAATGAAATAATCTTGCGGAAATTCCCCTGCTCATGCAACCCAAGTGACCCATCTGGAGAAAAGGTAAATTCCATTTTATTACGATAGCGCCAAGGTTCATCCATCCCTATCGTATTTTCAACGAGATTTGGATCAAAACCTTGTGCTTTAATTGCCTGCTTCACATGCTCAGTCTTTTGACTTAACTGACCTGAATACTCCCAGTGCTGCCAGACACATCCTCCGCAACGTTCAAAATGCGGGCACGGTGCATCTGTTCTTTCCGGATGTGCTTCTAGTA
This sequence comes from Bacillus sp. 2205SS5-2, assembly GCF_037024155.1. Classification (NCBI taxonomy): domain Bacteria; kingdom Bacillati; phylum Bacillota; class Bacilli; order Caryophanales; family Bacillaceae; genus Bacillus; species Bacillus spongicola. The sequence goes on along the minus strand of NZ_JAYKTS010000003.1, from coordinate 93,195 downwards.
TTTCGTCCGGCATGGCCTTTCTTCTTCTCCGTTCCGGCTGGTCGACTGTTACACGCACTTTTTCTCCTAGTAATGTTTGCGGAATCGTAAGTTTTAATTTTTTTGGATTACCATGTTCATTTTCGCGCCAATTTATAGCGATTCCTGAACCTTTACTATCAAATTGCTCGATATCAGCAATCATTGTTTCACCTTTAACTTTCGTCAATTCTTGCTCCTCCTTCTTACCTATGCTTAAGGCTATATATAACTATTAATGAATAAACTAATCACTTATTATACTACATCCTCTCCTAGTATAAAGGACGAATACCTAATATGGAATAAAATCGGAGTTAGTAGAAATTAACAAGTTGTTCAGACTACTGAATGGACCTCTGTTAATTCTAGATATGGCACCCAAGCTCTTTAGATCACAACCACACCAAAAGACTAATAATTCAGATTGTTTATGAGAAATTAATATTATATCGAAATTATTTAGTCGTAATTCATGATATAATAAAAAAGATAACCAGAATTTCCCATTTGATTGATGAGGAATGATGAGACATGAAGAACCAACTTTTTTACGAAGACAGCCGTTTCAGCCAGTTGAAAGAAAAGACTTATCTTCATTTGCTGCCTATATTAATTATTGCCTATTCCGGTATTTTGCTGCTCCTCTTCATGAAAGGAACACTTGATATCCTTAATGGCATTACATTTATCACATTATGTGTTGGACTTTCAATAATCTATTTAGTCCTCTTGTTTCACAGAAATTCACTTCGTTTCACGGAGTTAGCAGCAGTAGGTATCAGTTCCTTTATCTACCTACTAAGAATCTATGATTCCATTCTGTTTGACCTCGGTCGGTATGAATATATTGGAACCGTAACACATTGGATGGCATTAATTTATATTTTATTTTTCTTTACTTTTAGGGGACAAAAAGCACTTAACCTTTCGTTACTTCTTTATGTATTAACGTTACTTCCTGGAATTTATCATGTATTTTTCAGTATGCAGTTAAGTGTTGATACGCTTGATACCCTTATTCAATATTATATTTCCAATTTAGTGTATATCTTTTCCCTTTTCTATTTACAAAAAATTATTGAATTCTACCTTCAAGCAGAGACTGCTCATCACATTGCAAACACGGACTATTTGACCGCACTTCCAAATCGACGAAGAATGGATGAGCTTCTTCAAGAAGGAATAGCAGCATCTACACTCTCTGCAACTCCTCTATCTGTGGCCCTATTTGACGTTGATTTTTTTTAAAAAGTAAATGATACTTACGGTCATGATAGCGGAGATAAAGTATTACAAGAACTTGCCACATTAGTAAATGCTTCTCTAAGTGAAGGAAATCATTTTGGGAGATGGGGCGGAGAGGAATTTCTGCTCATTTGTCTTAATCAAGATAAATTAGCTACAAAACGCATCTGTGAGCATTTGAGAGCCACTATCTACGCCCATCACTTTTGTATAAACAGTCCACTCGCCTGCAGCTTTGGAGTGACCCAATACCTTCCTTTTGAGAACAGTAAGGATCTTCTCAAAAGGGCAGATGATGCACTTTATGAAGCGAAAGAAAGTGGGAGAAATAAAGTCGTTTGTTCCTAGTGTCTCTTTTTATACAAGGTTGTTTTCTCAAAGATTGTGGCTTTTGGATAGGAATAAAATCCATGACATATATGATTTTGTGCAAGGAGCAACAAAATTTACGAACCGAGCCTTTAAAAAGACTTCAGGATTCAACTGGATATTTTAGAGCATTCTTCTCAAGCTTTTTATATACCTCTTCTTCCAAATCAATATCCATTGAATCCGCAAGCTGCACTAAATATATGAAAACGTCAGCCATCTCTTCTTTGATGTTTTGACGATTTGCTTCTGTTGCTTCTTCGCTTGCTTTCCACTGAAAGTTCTCCAGCAACTCACTCGCTTCCAGGACGATCGAAACCGCCAAGTCTTTTTCACGGTTGTGATGATTCCACCCGCGCTCATCTCTGAATTTGATGACTTCTTTAATTAGTTTTTCCATAAGATCTCCTTTTATATCATTCTATTTTTTTCTGTCATAAAATATGGTGTAGTCTAACAAGTTGACATTCTAGCTGAACCGATTTTTTTCTTCTTTCAACTCCTCATTGCTTGACTTTACTTAGTTAGCTTCTTTCCCATTGGCTACAAATATATTCTTTTAGATTTTGCTACTTTCGAAAGGATAGTTACATCTCCCATTAATCTTTATATCAGGATAGCACCTTAGATTTTAACTTATTCTATGAATTAATTTCACATCAGACACCTAAAAATTTTCAAATGATAAACATATATTTAAATCTTATCATCCCACATCAACTTTATGTACCAACATACTTTTACAATTATAGGACTATTCTATTAACTTTAACAATTATTCTATTATTTTTTAAAAATTCAGTAAAAATAATATATAATTCACTATGAAGAATTAATATTCAAAAGGAGCTGTGTAAATGAAAAAACTAAAGCTAGTTTCATCTCTCTTTCTGCTTGTCTTTTTATTATTACCTTCGAGTATGATAGCAAGTGAAAATGCGAATGCTAGTGTTCCAAGTCCAGCAGGAGTTACAGATACACCAGGAACTTGGTTCGTAGGTGCGATTCCTAACAACGTTAATCCTAATAAATCCCCTATTGTCTTCGTACAAGGACTTCACGGAAATGCTAAGGAATGGTGGAAAGAAACGGTATACTACGGGAAAAATGATATGTATCAACATGCCTATTTAAATGGGTATCGCACAGCCTTTGTACAATTAGAGGATTCAACTGGCGGAGATGCAGCAGATATGTGGCATAATGGAAAAATGCTGGCTAACATGTTAGAAGAGATTTATGACTATTTTGGTGAAAAAGTGACGATTGTTGCTCACAGTAAAGGTGGAGTCGATACCCAGGCTGCCTTGGTTCATTATGGAGCATGGCCATTCGTTGACGACGTCATTACCCTCTCAACTCCACACTCTGGCTCTCCATTAGCTGATTTAGCCTACAGTTGGTATGCTGGCTGGTTAGCTGAGCTAATTGAACGTACGGATGATGGAACCTATTCTATGCAAACAGGGGAAATGGAAAAATTCCGTTCTCTTATCGATAATAATGAAAACGCATTCAAAAATAATTATTACACTGCTTCTGGTACAGGATGGGGACCGTTATTCTCTGCTCTTTGGTTTGGAGGCTTATACCTCGGAGGCGATAATGATGGACTCGTTCCGGTTTGGAGTACACAGCTCCCCTATGGTAAGCATTTCTATTCGGGTGGTGATAATATAAATCACGATAATATTCGTACTGGTTCAAGTTCTTTTAAGCAGATTGATGCAATACTTAGCGGAAGCGCCACATCCTTTTCACCTACAAGCTTCTCATCAGAATCAGTAGATTCCAATTACATACCAGAACAGTTATTAAGAGGGGATAGCTTAGCTTCAAATATAGCAGTGACCGAAATGATTCCGGTTGAATCAGGAAATCATCAAGTCGTATTCCAGGTGATGACTAGTGGCAGTGATGTCAATTTAACCCTTACCTCGCCAAAAGGGAAACAATATTCACAAAGCTCCAAACAGTACACTAATTATGTGGATAAAGACTATTTTAAAGATGCATTTATTCAAACCTTTAAAATAAACAAACCTGAAGCAGGAAAATGGAAAATTTCAATGGAAAGTAAGAAGGAAGATGCTTACTTTATTGTTACAAATTTTCAAGGATCAAAATCCCTCAATATGACGTGGTCAGAACTAGAAAGAAAAGCAAAAGATACGAAGAATTTCACCAAACAAAAAGATTCGTCATCCAAAAAAATCAAAATTGATAAAAAAATCAAAAATAAAAAACCAAATCAAACCAAAAGAGAAATGGAGCATAGTGTCGACTTTAACAATGTTATGGAGTCCACTACCTCTAATGTCACGTACGAAATTATAGGTACAACAAAAAATGGCGAAAAGTATTACCGAACGGCAGTAAAATCCTATTATAATTACTAACTATCAGTCTATCATCATCTCTGACTGAGCAGTTGGTTCTGTAATTATTGATCTAATGCCCCTATTATTGTTGAAATTGATTAAATTCCTAGCTCAAAAACCAAAACGTGTTAGTAGGGGAGAACTCTTTATTTGAGTCCTCCCTGCTATCCATTGGGACAGGGGACAGGCACCTCGTCTAAGTTAAACTAATTTGTACATAAGAATGTCATCAACATATACGTTTTCTTTCATCTTAAATTCTTTTATTTTTCTACCTTCTTCAGTGAATCCCATTTTTCGGTACATGGAAATGGCTCTATCATTTGTTGAAAACACCCCCAAGCTTACCTTTTCAATTAGAGGATTTTTCTCAGCCCAATCCAATAAGGCTGTAAGGAGGCGTTTCCCCACCCCTATTCCTCTGTATTTTTTACTAATCATGATCCCAAATGATCCTGTATGAGCTGTTCTCTTTCTATCTTGTGAAATAAAAACAACCCACCCAACAACCTCACCGTTTACTTCAGCTACAAGTAAGGTATTCTTTTCATTCTCTAGTAAGCCCTGTATCCATTCTCTTTGTTCTGCCGGGGTTTTAGAAAACTCTTCAGATTCTGAAATAAAATAATCGCCTTCAGAAAAGACCGAAATCTGTATATCTAGTACAACTTCTGCATCGTCGATCGTTGCGGTTCTAATATTACATTTAGTAGCTTTTGTGAATTCTGACATTCTAATCCTCCTATTCAATAACTTTAACTGCTGATTCAGGACGTAGTATGCGCAGTCCCCTTGTCCATCTCAGGCCACTTCGACTCGATTACGACCCAGGTGCTTCGCTTTATATAAGGCTTTATCCGTTCTTGACATCAACGTACCCCAAGATTCTCCGCTCTCATAGAACGTGACCCCTAAACTACAAGTTAGGTGATAGTCTATCGAGAGGTTCATAGATTCTATTGTAGAACGAATTTGTTCTGCATAACTTTTCGCTTGGATTAGTGAAAGGTTCGGGCAGATAATCAAAAATTCCTCTCCACCCCATCGTCCAAAAGTCATATCCCTATGAAGCAATGAGCCGACCCCCTCTGCTACTTTCACTAGAACCTGATCACCGATTTGATGGCCATATTCATCATTTATCTTCTTAAAATAGTCAATATCGAGTAGAATAATGGACAAATTTGTATCATCTTTTTTCCTCTTGCTAATTTCTAAATCAATCACTTGATCTAGTTTTCTTCGATTATACACTTTCGTGAGCTGGTCTATGTTCGAAAGACTTTCAAGCTGTTTCATTGCACTATCTAATTCTGTTGTACGAAGTGCTACCAACTCCTCTAATTTATGATTGAGTGCCTCTTGCGCCTCTTGTTTTTCTTCTTTCAATATCTTAATTCGATCCGCTAGGGCAATAGATAGGAAAAGTGCTTCTAATGCGGCAGCCGTCTGCGGAATCACTTCATAAATTAAAGGATGGTTTGGGAAGATCCCTAAGAAAGAAAACGCTTGAATCGTGATGGATATTAGCAGGATACTCCAGCCAATTAAATAGTACCTCGCACTTTTATGGCCTCGAAGCATTACCCGCAATCCAGCTAACCATAATATGCTCGTGATTATTACGGCAAGTAACGGACCTAATGTATTTGTCAGTTGATCTGGGATAAATGAGAACAGCAATATCGTTAACACAGTGGTATACATTAAGAGTGATAGAACCTTATTTAATATGGGTAAATAAACAGCTAATTGAAGAAAAGCTTTACTAAATAAAATCATACATACACAGGTAAGCAGTGCAGCATAGTCCAGAAAATCAACAATAAACACAGCAGGAAAAATTTTTCCAAAATACTCTATATCGAGTCCATTCATGGCTATTTGTAGGAAAATAAACGAAAAAATGTATAAAACGTAGAATAAATACGCCCTTTCTCTTAAAATGAAAAATAAAAAGAGATTGTAGAAGGCAAGCGAAATCATGAAGCCATAGAATATCCCCGTGTTGAATTTATAGTGAATAATTCTATTAAGCAAACTTTCCGTGCTGTAAAGATTTGAGTTTTGCATGATGGGAATTTGACTTGCTTCTAATCTTATGTAAATCTTCTCAATTTCGGGATCCTCTAATTTAAAAAGAATCGAACGATAAGGAACGTCCCTCGTTCGTAAGGCATTAATTCCTCCGTTATGTTCCTCAAAGCTTTGATTGCTCTTTACAAAAAACGCATCCACCGACTCTATTTTATCAGCGAATTCATACCATAATACATCATCAATATTGATCTGAGCTTGAAAGTCTACTAGATTCAACCTTAACTAAATCGTGTCAAATGTATAACCAAAATATTGATATTCAGATTCACTAGGAACAAAATTTTCATCATATTTCCCTGTCAGCAAATCTTCAATCGTTATGTCATTCGTGGGATCGACTAGTACTTCATAATGAAGACCTAACTTGATCCCTTTTTGTGTTTCTTTTGCCTGTGATACCTCGGGACTAAACAAAATAACAAGTAGAAGAATACAGAGTGTAACAACACTCTTATTAATGACTCTTTCAACATTCCGAACAGACATCCGTATCACCTATCTTAATTTAAACTATTCTAATAATACAATATTCTCAAATGGAATTGGCTATTTATTCATTCTTTTCTAAAGGCTCTTTTCGTATACATTGTGGCTATTTCATCTAATTTTTGATTAAATAGCCCATTTCACTGTTGATTTTCATTAAAAATAGACGAAATGATGCCCGAAACAAAGCTATATCAACGTTTATAGACTGGTACGAAAAGCAACAAACTTTGCGAAAACAGCCTTTCTAAAGGCTCTTTTCGTATACATTGTGGCTATTTCATCTAATTTTTGATTAAATCCTCCATTTCATTGTTGATTTCTATCAAAAACAGACGAAATGATGCCCGAAACAAAGCTATATTACAGATGATTAACTGATACGAAAAGCCACAATCTTTGCAAAAACAGCCTTCTAAAAACAAGTATCTCAACAACAACCATTACCTATTGATTTAAGTCAATGAATTCCCTTTACTTTTGATATACACTACTAATAAGCACGAAAGGGGGTTCATTATGACAACAGAAATTAACTCTACAAATAGCCAGCATTCTTCAGCCATGGTTGCAGCTATCTCTTTACTCATCATGACCATCGCCGCAATTTTCTCCTACGGATATGTTCACACTTCATTAGTTGTTGAAGATCCTGCCGTCACATTCAAAAATATTCAAACTTCGCTTCCCTTATTTCGATTCGAGCTTATTGGATGGGGAGTAATTATTCTAACAGATCTTCTCGTTTCATGGGCATTCTATATGTTCTTAAAGCCTTACCATCCAGGCTATTCACTCTTAGCTGGAATACTCCGTCTTGTCTATACAGGCATCCTTGCTGCAGCTGTCTCTCGGTTAGTGATCGCTCATAACCTCGTACAGGGGAAGATATCTTTTGACCTAACTTCAGACGCTCAACTAGTTTCAGAAGTTACGAGTTCTATCTTGGCTTTTGAATCGATTTGGTCGATCGGATTAATCGTATTTGGTGCACATCTTTTAGTCATTGGAGCAATAGGAAGGCGAGCAATTCCTATTCCAAATTTCATTAGTATTCTGCTGGTAATTGCGGGGGCAAGCTATCTGCTAATCCATATTTTGCATCGTTTTTTTCCACTTTGGGATCATGTAACCGATGGCCTTGAAATAGTTTTGAGTGTACCGATGATGGCAGGTGAGCTTGGTTTTGGAATGTGGTTGCTGTTCAAAGGAAGAAAAATAGAAACGCCTGGCTAATCCCGCCTTCGTTCTACTCGCTTTTTAATACGGCTTAAGGACTCAGGGGTCATTCCTAAATAACTGGCGAGCTGATGCTGTGGTACTCGGTCAATTAGTTCCGGCCTTTTAATCTGTAATGCTTGAAATCTTTGTTCAGGCGTCGAGGAGATGAAGTCAGCAAAATCCGCTTGCATTTGGCCGACTTCTCCTTCCATCATCCTACGTGTCATCGTCGCAAGATCCGGATGCGTATCGTACATTTCCTGCTCAATCAATAGGTCGCCTACAACTAAAATACACTCTTCAAGACAGCTTAAGGAGTATCTGGATGTTGGATCTGTCGAGTGCTGAGTGAAAATCGTCACACTGTGCTCTTCCGTATAAAAATAGGATGTATTCTCCTTACCATTTTCATCAACAGCATATTGTCGAACACAGCCTGTTAAAACAAAGTAACATTTACTAGGAATCTCCCCTTGATGTAATAAGACGGTCCCTTTTGGGAATGTTTTTACAGGTACATCCGCCGTCATTATTTCGAGTTCCTTATCACTTAGATTCATAAATCGCTTCATATATTTAACGAGAATATCTTTCATATCATTCTCCTTTCTGTGTGACAGGTTTCATGTCCCAAACCATTCAACTCGCATTGCTCCAAATAAAATTCCATACAGGATTAAAGACTAATTTGATCCTGTATGGAAAGAGTGGTTGAATCCATTTACTATACTGACATAGGGACGGGGGACCTATTAAAACAATTCCATTTGCTCGACTTCCCCTAGTCTCTCCAAAGCTTGGGGTTCGTGATCCTTGAAGTAGGCTTGATGTAGCTGTTTGACTTTGGTCATAATCTGCTTGGTCGAATCAGCTGCTTTTCGTAAGCGGCAGCTATAAATTACTGGGAAGTAATCTCGTAAGAACTTTCCTTCCGCATGAGCCGTCAAGGCGATAATTTGGAAGCCAAGTTGTTCGGCAATAAAGAAGACAGGGTTGAGAACGTGATCACTTGATGCTTTGCCGAATGGATTATCCATAATAACGACGCGATGACGTTTCATATTCGCTTCGATATGCTTTTGTTTTTCAGCTACATAGTTAAGGATGCCTAAGAAGAGGGTCATGTTTTTACTCCATTTCTCTCCCCCTGACCATACATTGGATTGCTCCCAGGAGTAAGATCTAGTGGTGACTTGGTTGTCGTTGGTCACTTTTCGACAAGTCACTTTGATCATTTCTTGGTTCATTACTACTCGTAAAAGCTGCTTGGAGTGTGTCCATGTTTCAATTTCTTTCCGTACTTTTCCGTAATCCTCTTGCCCCTCGCTAGTTAAGAACCGCTCGGATTCTAGCTGTCCCATAATCCATTCGACATGCTTACGGATGCGAGCTTTGCCTTCTTCCTCGGTCCACTCTGGAATGGAAAACTTATAGATTTCTTTCCATTTTTCTTCTACTTTGACCTTAGTTTTTTTCGGAATTAGCGCTAGTTCATCGGCGATTGTGCCCAAATGGCTATTAATATGTGTCACAAACTGCTCTAACTCTTTATCATGATTGATCATACTTTCTTCATTGTACTTAATCACCGTTTGAATTCGTTTTTTCATATGAGTATGAAATTCAACGACTTCTTGATAAGTCTGTTTATTTTCAATTCCTTGACGAGCCATTTCACGCATTTTGACATTTGTGATTTTTAGTTTGCAAAAGGATTTGAATGATTCCTTAGCTTTTCCAACAAGAATCAATTCGTTTGCTACTTTTTCCTTTCCTCGCTTTAACTCATTCGTCACGTTTTTCACAAATTCAATTCGCCCATAAGTAAACGTCTGAATTTCACCTTCTCCTAATGTAGTGGCATGAATAGATGGTCCTGAAAAATGATGGGCTTCGTCAAACCGGTCTAGCTCATGGTACGCTTTAGAAATAGACGCTAGCTCTTGGTCGATCCGGTGTTGTTCTCGTTGAAGGTACGCTCGTTTCTCTTTCAAGCGTTGCATTTCTTCATTTAGGTCTACTTTTGCTTCTTTTAGGGATGTAGTAAAACGCTCAGGCTGCTCGTTCGGAAATGCCTGAATAAATTGCTTAAGTGCTACTTCGACAACACTTTCCTGTTTAATTTTATTCTCATTCGCTTTCCCAAACTTAATCGATGCGCTTTCTAGAGTCTTCTCTAAATCTTTCATTTTTTCACGAAGATCAGCTATTAACTCCTTACCATTTACCGGGAAGTTTACTCCCTCATCTAAAGGTCCATGATCTAAGAGCAACTCCTCCACTCCATCTGACAATCGCTTTATCTCTTTCATCGTATGGGTAAGCTGGAGTTGAATCTCATTTCTTGTAGTTGATAGCTTTCTTAGATCTAATTGTAGTTCCTGTCGTATATCTGTCAAAATGGATTTGGACCGATTGGTAAACGTAGGTCGATAGCTTTTCACTTCCAGATAAAGTGATTCATCCATCAATAACGAATCCGAGTAAGCAGCCTTCCTTTCTTGTTCATAAAGCTGATCCTTTTCTTCTGTTAGTCTCTCGATTTGTCCTTGAATTCTATAACGGCGGCGATCATACTCACTGATTTGCTTTGAAAGTTGTTCTTGCGATTTTTTGAGTTCATTTGTCTCTTTTTCTTGTTGAAGATAGTCACGTGCCTTATCAACCTTCACTTCTAAACCGTTGTACTCATTGGTATCCTGCTCAATACGTTCCTGTTGGGTAGAAGTCTGATTCTCCCACTCTTCTATGTTTTTTTGAAGTTCTTTTTGTTCTGTTCTCGCTTTCTGGATTTGCTGATCAAGTTCACTTAACCTCTCCTTCTGAGCTTGATAGTCTTCAAAAGGATAAGCTTGTAGGAAACTAGCTAACTTTTCTGCTGCAGATTTCCATACGTTTGCTTTCGCTTCTATTTCTTTTCTTGCCCTGGTTGCTTCCTCGGCTCTGTCCTTCATTGTTTGCTTCCATTCAGCAAACCGATCTTCTTGTTGGTTTTGCGGCCAATGACCGGGAACAACCGGATACGTATCGACGGTTTCTCCTTGCACAATCTTACGTGCTTGTTCAATCGTAATGACGACAACCGGAAATTGAAGCTGTTGATTCAGGTGTTGCAGTTTTTTCCTAATCCCTTCTTTGTCTCCCTCGGTGGTAATCAAAGTAACTGGCCATAATGGATAAGCTTTTGCCTGTTCTGTAACCGTATCTCCCAAGGATTGAATAAACTGCACGCCCGTTTCGATTAAATGAAACTGATTACTCCATTGCTTTAGTTGTTTCTCTACATATGAATCAGCAAAAAACATATCCTGCCCTTCATAGTCATCCATAAACCGATGGGCGAGTCGTTCTTTGTACAAACGCTCATCCGTTTCCTTATAGAAGCGCTGAATTTGATCATATATCTGTTGAGTAAGGGAGTCTTGTTTTAAGTAAAGGGAATCAATCATCGCCCATGGAGCACGTAATTGACCTAGTGACGATTTCACCTGGGCATGCTGACTGTCCACATGTTGGATTTCTGACACTAGCTTAATTTGTGCATGCTCACCACTCTCTTTCCTTTTGGTTATCTCTACTAACTTTTCTTTCGTTTGCAAGATCATTTTGCTTAATTGCTTATTGTGATTCTTCAACTGCACAATTCGATCATCTAAAAAAACTAACCGCTTCTCCCATTGACCAACACTTTCTTTAACTGATTCTTGCTCTGGATTCGCTAAAATTCGATTCTTTACTTTCGTCATTTGCTCAGTAATTTGATCAAGTTTTCCTTTATTTTGACTGAAAGCATTTCTTGCCTGTAGTAGTTGTTCATCTTCCTTGTTCTGTTGGATTTCGAGCTGCTGAATTTCTTCTTGCAGAGGCTGTTGTTGGATTTTCAACTCCTGTTGCCGTTTTTGGCTCTCTTCTAATTGTGAAACAAAATACCCCATCAATTCTTCACTATTAGCGACAATCTTGTCTTTAATTTCCTCAATATCCTCTTCTTCATCCAGCGTCTCTTGCTTTTCATTTAAGGACTGTAGTCGTTCTTGCTCTTCCTTATGCTGCCTCTTTAACTCAGCTAGCTTTAATGAATAAAAATGTTTCTTTGCTTGGACGAACTCTTCCTTTCCAATCTCTAGAGCTTGTTCATACTCATGAAACCGGGCCAATAATTCATCCAGTTTCGATTGCTCCTGTTGAATTTTTAACGAAAGGACTTTCTTCTCATGAAGCCTATTCTGGGTTTCCCACTCCGCAAACTTTACTTCCATAACCTTAAGTGACGATTTATTTTCCTGCTCCTGGTTATGGATAAGATTGAGTACTGCTTTGGCATATTGTTTCTTTTGCTCATACTCTTGTTGCATCTCATATAAACGTGCAAAGGTTCCAACATAGCCGTTTAATTCTGCCTCGATAGCTCTGTTTTCTTCAATCTGCTCTTTCAGTTCTTTATAAAGTTTAAAGCTAGAGCGATGCTTTTCGAATGTGTCCGCGAAGGAATTCTCTTCGTGGCCCGTAATCGCACCTTCTACCGTCGGAATCAATAAACGATCAAGCAACTGATTCGTTTGCTTACAATCGTCAAAGAAGGCCTCTACTCCACCTTCAGCGCTATTAATTTTGACGATATTTTCCCATTCATTCGCAATAATATGATACTGCTCTTCAATATGACGTTGGAATGCTTTAATGGTGGAGAAGGTTTGCGCATTCATCTGCTGCTGAGCCATTTGTTGATAATAATCTGAGATTTCACCGCGATCTGCTGGGCGATTCGAATCTTTTCGCACAAAGGGAATATCATCGATTCCATGACGGTCACCATGCTGATAAGAGTATACATAGCGATATGATCCTAATCCATCCTTGGTTAAAAACAAGCTAACGCATGTGACGACATAACGGCGGGGCTGTTCTGATAAAATCCACTCGATTGCGATATGCGCCGGATAATTATCAAGCTGAAGAGTCTGCTTTATTTTCCGGTCAGATAGATTCGTATGAGGAATAATGGCTTGGAGAGCGGTCTGGATGAACACGGTCTTTCCTCCGCCATTTTCTAATAAAATGGCTCCGTTATAGCCATCAAAGTTAAAAATCTCATCATTATAGCGCTTCATTCCCTCTTCATACACAACATTGGTAAAACGAATTTTACTAATTGATGGCATGCTCTTCCTCCTCCCATTGGTAAATAAATTCAAGAATTCCTTTGTTGTATTCAACTTCCATAAAAAAGCGCTGCACAATTGTTTTCGCTTTTTCCGTTAAAGTCACTTCATTATTTCCGATTTCTTCTATCAATTCCTGATCGAGTAAAAAACGTTTTGCAGTATCCATAAAGCTGAGACGACTAATCGTATTTCCGCTTTGTTTTTTAGCACTTTCCTTTATGTCATTCATGTCTTCCCATTTTTCAATGATTTGCGTCCAATTGTAAGAAAACTCCTGCTCCTTCGCTCGAAGCTGCTCCTCATCATGCTCCATCAGTACACTCATTCGTTCATTGACTAGTAACGCCCAGTCATCTAATGAAAGGAATTCTCTCGTCGGTTCGAGCGTTTGATAGCTATCATAAAATGCACCAAATAGGATAATGGTTGTAAAATACAGCAAATAAATATCCGCATTTGTCGCTCCCGACTTTAAATAGGTTCGCTTAATATATTCATTGTTCACATGAAAAGGGGATAGCTTTGTTTTGGGAATCATATACACCCTTTCACCAGCCAAAATAATGACACAATCGACGTGATGAGCAAATCCGTCCACTAAGCCGCGCACGGAATCATCCGCAATATATAATGATACAGATTCCACACCTGCCTGCCCTTCGCGAGCTAAGATTGTATATAATTCAAATGCTTGCATGACTTTGCTTTCACTATAATTCATCTTTGTACTCCTCCTCGATGCGCAAATCCATGTTTTGAATGGAAAAACGCTTCGATACATGTATCAGTTCTTTACGTTCGTGAATGATGAGGGTTGAATTTTCTAACTGTGCGAGAGCGTCATCTAGACTAGTACTTTGCTCTTCGTTCACGGTTTCCATTTGACCCGAGATAATGGGCGAACGTTGATGAAGTATCATCCAAAAATCGTAGAAAAAGCGTTGGTTAAGAAGCTCTTCTTGGCCATTTTCTCGAATATACTCAATGACTCCCTTGAGCTCTGCATGTCCATTCTGTAAAGCCTGTAAGGAAATATTCATTACGTAGCCATAATTCCTCCGTAATCGTTCCTGATAATCATTTTCTTTTTGTTCGCCGATCTCCATAAAACCATAATCCACACGATCTTCTCGGTCTTCACGAATATTTTGCTCCCCAAAAACGGTAAGTGGCGACCAGCTCTGCTCTTGATGAATGGCTAAAAAAGGATGGAGTAGCCCTTTCATTGCCTCTAGTGGAAGAGGGGTGCCGATAACCCTTGAATTGATATCTTGATCAAAGTTAAACGCATCAATCCCTGTATAGTATAGCGACTCCTGAGCAGCCTTTAACGTATGATTCTTCAACTCAATGCTTTGATCTAAGAGCCGCGAATGCTCATAATGAACCTCCTCTAATTGATTTGTAATTTCCAGTATGTAGCCGTAGGTTTTGGTCTCTTTTTGATGATAATCCTTTTCGTAGAGGCGATCCTTTGTTTCTTTCACAAATTGCCTTAACTCCGAAAATTCGTCATTTTCTCGTTCAAGACGAGCATGAATATCCCCCAATAACTGCTTATACCGCTCAAAGGTTTCTTCGGACACGATACTACGTTGAATCTCATGACGAAGTTTGATGATGCGTTCATTCAATGATTCTACGTCTATGCGCATTTCATTTATTTGACGCAACGCTCCGCGAAACTCTCCCTTTTCTAATTGTTTTCTCAGCATTAGCTGATTGATTGATAACTGAAACTCACTATAAAATTCCTTCGTTGCAAACACCAGTTCAAGTCCATCTTCATCCAAGGTGTAGAATTGCGTGTTCGTCTTCGAATCAAAGCTCTTCGCTTTCAGCAACGAATACTCAAGCTGGTCTTCCTGCAACGTTTCCCAGTCATGATAAGTGTAGGCTCTTTTTTTCCCAGTGGCCGGTCTAAACGTCAGAATAATCATCGAAGCAAGCTCTTCACACTCCCTTCCGTCTAATGTATATTGGCGATGCGTGACACTTTGCAAAAACTGAGCTAGCTGCTTCTTTCCGGTCTTATGATTTCTCATTACTTTTTGCTCAAAGAAAAACAAAAGGGATAGTAAGCCAAGTCCTTTCATATCTATCGGTTGATTCTGTTGATCCTTCACCTTTTTCCGGTCGAGCTCATAAAGCGGATCAAATAATGCTAGGCGCCGCATTCGTTCTCTATATCCAGCTGTAATATCTGAAATCTCATTCAATTCCATACTGACTGCCTCCAAATATCCTGTAACTCTCTCGTCCGCAAAACCTCCTGCGGATAATATTGACCACGATCCAACACGGACTGAAGTCTGTCTTTTTCATCCGTTGAAAAATGACCTAAGAACGCTTCAATTGAGGTGTAATCGATACGCTGATAAGTTTTCCCTTCTAAGGGTGACTTGTCCATGCAAGCTTGATAAAAAGGCATTGCTAACTGAACACGCACCTTTTCATTTAATCGATGCCAAATAAAGATACCTGAACGATCAATATCTCCAAAATAATAATAGCGATGGTCAGCATGCAGGACTGGAAGCTGTCGAGGGAATTGCTCAATGCTTTTAATAATTTTATTGCCACTTCCATAGATCAACGATGAAAATTCCGTTTCGGGTAAGGCATCGACCAATGCTTGAAACGTCGTTTTGTTTTCCACGATTAAATGATTTTGCTTCTCGTTTGCTAAAACAGCCGGATTGACCGCCATCATGAGCGGGTCGGAAACAGGGATAATCTTCATCGCTGACCATAACTCCACTCGTTCAAGTAGCTCTTTTCCCTTTTCCTCTGTTATCCATTTTTCATCACCAACCAGTTCCACACTGCGCTCTGGTGCCGGTACTTCATATTCAGGAAAACCAAATGACTCCAGAAATTGATGAATCCTTAGTAAATAAGGCAAATCATTTTTCCATTGCAACGGATCTAACCCAAAATATACATCTAAATGGATGGACGGATGTAGCGTGAGACGACATTTTATCAATTCTTCATGATACTCTCTTTTTAACCGCTGTTTTTGAATTCTATACGAATAAGCTAGAGATGGCGTACGAATATTCCTACCTTTCGCTTTTACCATCTCTAAAATCCCTTCCTCTTCAAAAGAAAGAATAAGATTAGCAAAATCTTGATAAGACAGTCCTCGATTTGCAAGCAGCTTCTCTAGTTCTTCAATTGCGATTGTTTTTTTACTGAATTTTAGTAGCTCCTGACTAACAAAGCCCCTCATTAAATAGCCCTCCTAAATAACGGACATTTTTCTACTTTAAGTTTACTAAAAAGGAGATCATACGTCAGTAGGGAAAATGAGGGATCGCGTCCTTACCGAGAGCACTGAAAAGAAAAAAAGTTATCCAATAAGTGGATAACTTCTTCTAGTATAGAGGTTTGATTGTGCTTTCAGTAATCACTTCCTTTTCAGGGGTCTCGATTTCCCTATGTCTCTTTTACTCAATGAAAATACTTTCCTCACTCAAGGACTTTCCTTCAGAATCAACTGGTACGACATAATACGGTATGTTTTCTAACGTAAATCCGTTGAAACGAATTTCAGAGGTCTCTCCCTTTTCAGTTGAGGTGTAACTCGAATGATAGGTTGCTGCAGTCTCTCCATCCACTGTTTGAATCGTAAATCGGATGTCTTCCCTACTCGATTGGGTTAAATCAAAATAAATCGTTGTAGAAATAGGGGTTGATATTATCCTTTCAACTCGTACACTCTCATCGTCACCCAATAAAATCAATTGATTGAGCTCATAAACTTTTTTCTCCGCTAATAATAGACTTTGTGAAGCTTCTACCTCAAAAGTCCAGGGGGATTCAATTATCGTATCGAAATTAATAGTGTCATAGATAATTTCAATGTGAAGCAACTCTTCAACCACCGGCTGGCTTAACTGGATATCATTGTAAATCGTATACATTGAATCATTTAACTCTATTGACTGGCTACCTGTTGTAACGGTATTTACCTCGCCATTAATTTTTACCTGAGGCTTTAGAGTTGTTTGATAGTCAAATTCGACGCCTTTCGCTGGCTCAAATGTTGCGCTTAAGAATAATTGTTGATCATCCATCATGACTTCATTTAATGTTAACACCCCCAGTTCATTCTCTTCCGTTTCACCAACACTCGTTTTGTACGGGGCAAAATCCAATTCTTCAATTTGATTGATATATTTTTCAATCTTCTCCCCAACAAATGGCATATTTGCCGTTATGGAATCATTTAAGACTAGTGTAATAGTTAATATACAAATTCCCACAGCTGCCATAGCTATGCCAGGCCATTTTTTCTTTCGTTTGTTAGATGAAATGTTTTTTTTCGTTCGATAAATAATCCTTATTTGTTCCAAGTCTGTTAGAGGTAGTTCTTCAAAATCATTTAGATCTATCTTTACATCATTAAGATCTCTATAGATAGTCATTTTCTACACCTCATTTTTCAGTAATAATTTTTTTAATTTCTTCCTTCCTCGTGACAACTTATTGTGAACCCACGACTCTTTCGCTTGAAATTCCGTTGCAATTTCTTTTGAAGGTACCCCTTCCATGTAATATTTCCGAAAAATTTGTCTTTCCATATTTGAAAGCTCTTGTAAGGCACGATCTAGATCATATGGCATCTCGTTTCGATGTGTGGAAAATTCCCCCCCCAGTCCAAATGAACTCATATGCTTCCTTGCTTTCTCCGCTTTTCGCAAGTAATCTATGGCTCGATACTTGGCGATAGCTGCCCCCCATTGTTTGAAGCTATTTTTATCTGGATCAAACGAATCAATATGGAACCAGATCGAGATCAAAACATCCTCTAAGCATTCTTCTCTATCCTGCTTGCAAGAAATATACTTTCGAATAATCCCATTGAGCAAGCCTCCATAGGTTTGAAGAATAAATGTGATACTTTCTTCGTTTTTATGTTTGATTTGTTGGACAATATTATCTTCTGTCACTTTCAAATTTGTCCCCCCTTTTTCAGTATCTGCTATGTAATACGTTTAGTGGTTTGATAAGCTATCATCGTCTGGATAATTTTGTAGGACAGAGGCAAATTAGGACATAAAACCTGTCCTCGTAGTGGCTTTGTATTCCGTAGATTTTTCCTTTTATTGATTTTGACAGCGTAGTGAATTTTCAAGATTTATCACTGACTTTTAGGATATATCACTAACCACCCATGTCCATCATTCCATGATGTCGCCTTCCTGAAAATAAAAAAATAAACATCGCCCTCTCTTCGTTTTTTTCGTAGCTATTGGTACTAAGTAAAAACACGCAATAAGGTTTTCTCGATTGAGTTCTTACTTTCCATCTAGAACTGGATAATTTTTCAATAGAAAAAGAGACAAGGTTTCCCCTGTCCCTACTCCCACTTAAATACATAACTAGCAAGCGCAAATCCTCCAATTAACCATGCACCTAAAATCAACGTTTCTGCCCCCAATTCAAAGAATGATGTTCCTAAATTCATCGTTTCTCTTAAAGCAGAACTCAGATGTGCAA
Organism: Bacillus sp. 2205SS5-2; assembly: GCF_037024155.1. Classification (NCBI taxonomy): domain Bacteria; kingdom Bacillati; phylum Bacillota; class Bacilli; order Caryophanales; family Bacillaceae; genus Bacillus; species Bacillus spongicola. The sequence goes on along the minus strand of NZ_JAYKTS010000003.1, from coordinate 74,699 downwards.
TCGGGAGAATCTTGACAATTGGTTGAATGATATCTGGCATATTACTAATTGGGAAGAATACCCCACCAAGAAACAACATCGGAAATGTGACAAATCCAGCAATCGGACCGGCACTTTCTGGGTTCTTTGCTATCCCGGCAATGATAAAACCAAGCGACATAAACGCAAGAGTTCCAAGAATAATAAAGAAAATCAATGCAAACCACGAACCAACTACTTCAATATTAAAGACGAAATTCGCAATTAAGACGACTAGCAACGCTTGGGTTCCATTTAGTAATAATCGCGCAGTTATTTGCGCTGCGATAAAGGTCGAAGCTTTTAATCTCGTTCCTTGCATTCTCCTTAGAATGCCTCGTTCGCGCCAGGCAGAAATTTGACCAGCTACGCCGTTCATATTATTACTCATAATCATCATCGCCACGATCCCTGGAACAAGGAAATCAACATAGCGAATATTGAGCGCTTCGATTCCAAACTTTTCAATCGTAACTAACGGTTTGTAATCGACAAGATCTTTACTATATTGATCAATGATTCCATTTAAGACGGTCAAGCCGAGTTCAGCAGTCGCCAAGTTCTTCTCATTATAGTAAACAGGAAGTGAGAAGGCTTGCTCTTCATTCTCAAAGTTAGCTTCATACCCAATTGGAATTTCAACAAGAAGCTGAATATCTCCATTTTTAACAGCAGCTTTGCCGTCTTCTACCGTTTCATAATCGTTCATCTCAATTCCTTCGTTTGTGACAAACAACTCTTCTAAATCCTTAGAAGCATCAGATTGATCAAAGTCAACCAATCCCACATTTAAAGAGAGTGAATTTCCTCCTCCGGCAAAAGAGCCTAGAGCGAGCATCAAAATGATGGGAAAGAGTAAGGTGAAAAATAATACTTGTTTATTTCTGCCAAAAATCCGTAATTGTGCAATAGTTAACTGCCAATATGCTCTCATGATTCTCTAATACTCCTTCCTGTCATATGGATAAACACATCTTCTAGTGTCGCTAAACGAGTTTGTAAGTCTTCAATTTTCAAGCTATGCTCTGTACAGCCTTGAATAAGTGAGGTTAAGGCAAGCTGCAGGTCATCCGTATACAGTTGCACAAAGGTATGCTTAATAGACACTTCTTTGACCCCGTCCATCTTCATGAACCACTTTTGTTCAGGAGGATTGTTTAAGTGAAATTCCACTGTGCTAGTTGATTGTAGTTTTTTCACTAAGTTTGAAGGTGTGTCGAGGGCAATCAATTCTCCCTGATCCATAATGCCAATGCGGTCACAAAGCACATGAGCTTCATCCATATAGTGTGTGGAGAGGAGAACCGTTTTTCCCCGTTCCTTTAACCGAAGAACAATATCCCATAATGTTCTCCTCGCCTGTGGATCAAGCCCTGTCGTTGGTTCATCTAGAAATACAATATTTGGGTCATGAATCAAAGCAAGGGCAATCGCTAGTCGCTGCTTTTGTCCGCCAGAAAGTCCTTTCACCCGGTCCTTTCTCTTTTCTGTTAACAGCATATCCTCAATTAATTCATCAATATCCACATGGCTTGGATAAAAGCTCGCATATAAATAGAGAATCTCCTCAACCTTTAATAATTCGAATAGTGACGTTGACTGCAGCTGTACACCAATAACCTCTTTGACTTGATTGACTTCTTTACGAACATCATAGCCTGCTAGTATGGCCGTTCCTTCATCTGGCTTACGTAGTCCGACCAGCATTTCAATTGTGGTCGTTTTCCCCGCACCATTAGGTCCAAGCAACCCGAATATTTCTCCTTTTTTCACTTGAAAATTAACGCCGTTAACTGCTACAAAGGAGTCATAGCGTTTCACGAGTCCTCGGACGTCAACCATTGCATCATTTATCATGACAAGCCTCCATATTTATTGTTTTGTGAGTGAATATGTATAAGTCAGTTTCTCTCTTTATAATCATACCTTATAAAGTCTAAAGATGCCTGTCCGTTTCCATCTGTGTTTGTTTCCCAAAATTTGTCTAGATTGTCACAAATGATTTCGCAAAGTAAAAATCATGGATTTTCTAAGGGAAATCCCGCAACAAAGCACTCCTCGCCTTTAGTTTATACCTAGTACTAACACCTACCTGTATTTCTGTGAGAAATGTTATATCTAGTCCTATTACTTTGTGATAAATTTTGATTAGCACTCCAAATATTAGATGAGATGAGGTATTCCTTTGAAATTACCAAAATTACAATTTGCACATGTTAAACCGAAGTTTCCCATCATGCAGGGCGGAATGGGCGTTGGTATCTCTTTAAGTAAGCTTGCATCGGCGGTTGCCAATGCTGGTGGGGTTGGAATTATTTCTGGAACCGGAATTTCAATAGAAGAATTACGAAATCACATTCGAAAAGCTAGAGAGCTTACGAATGGTATGGGCTTCATAGGTGTAAACGTGTTATTTGCTATGAATGACTTTTCCGAAAAAATGAAAGCTGCTATGGAAGAAAAAGTAGATTTCATTATTTCCGGAGCTGGCATTTCTAGAGATATGTACAATTGGGGAAAAGAATATGGGATTCCGGTCCTTTCAATTGTTTCATCCGCTAAACTAGCCAAACTTTCAGAAAGATTAGGTGCATCAGCGGTTGTAGTGGAAGGAAATGAAGCAGGTGGACATCTTGGTACAGAGCGACCATTATTTGATATTCTCCCTGAGGTAGTTGAAGCTGTGAAGATCCCAGTCATTGCAGCAGGCGGAATTTCGACAGGAGAAGATGTGGCGAAAGCTCTTAGTATGGGAGCTGCCGGTGTGCAAATGGGAACTCGTTTTGTGGCAAGTGAAGAATGTGACGCACCAATGTCTTTTAAACAGAAATACATCGCGGCCAATAAAGAAGACATCACCATGGTCAAAACAAGTGTGGGCTTACACGGCAGAGCAATTAAAAATAAATTTACCGATTTAATCAGTGATGATAAAAAAGTTAAAATTGATAAATGCTATAACTGTTTAAGAAATTGTTCTTATCGCTTTTGTACACTCGATTCCTTACTAAGATCAGTTGGAGGAGATGTAGAGAGCGGCTTAGTCTTTGCAGGTGCAAAAGTAGATGAAATCAAAGAAATAATGCCCGTTAAGAAAATTATCACAAATATAATGGATGAATACCTGCTCGTAAAATAACAAGGTCAGAGGAAGTTTTCCCTCAGCCCTTTCACTCCCGTAAACCCTCAAAAAATGGTGTATCAAGCACTCTTGATACACCATTTTTTTGTTTAGACTTTTTACGCAAAGTTTGTTTCTTTTTCGAATCAGTCTATAAACGGTGAGATAGCTTCGTTATGCACAACTTTTTCTTTTTATGCACATCCTCCTGTTTATGCACCACTTTCAATCCTTTGCGCACAACTTTTTGGAGTTTGTGCACGACTTTTAATGGTTTACGCACGACTTTTTCTTTTTATGCACATCTTCCTGTTTATGCACTATTTTCTCCTTCATCAAAATCAGGAGCAATTGCCTTTCTGATAAACAACGCAATCCCAAATGCTAACACACACAAAGCCAAAGCAAACCAATAGGCATGGTGAACGCCTCTTGTCATCGAGTCATTCATGATTTGTTCGGTCATCGGTCCACTTTGAGCGTCGAGGTAACTGGTCTGACTTCGGGTTAAAATACTTACAAAAATGGATACACCAAGTGCCCCACCTACTGGTTGTAAAGTATTTGCGATGGCAGTTCCATGCGGGTATAAATGCTTAGGCAATTCATTGAGCGCATTCGTTTGAGCAGGCATCATAATGGCTGAGATCGACAACATCAGAGCCACATAGGCCAGCACAAACGACCAAATCGGGATTTTGGGGGTAATATTGCTAAAAAAGATCATCACAACAACGAGTACAATCGTGCCTGGGATAATCAGTTTTCTCGGCCCGTACTTATCAAATAAATTCCCCATGATAGGAGACATAAGACCATTTAATAGTGCACCTGGTAATAGCAATAATCCTGCTATTTTTGCGGAATAGCCAAGTGGGCCTTGTAAATACATCGGCATCACGATTTCAGAAGCGAACATTGCCATAATGACAATGACGAACACACTAATCCCGCGCGTATAACTTTTATATTTAAACACCCGTACATCTAATAGTGGTTCTTCCAATTTTAGTTGTCGTAAAACGAAAACGATTAAGCTAATAAAACTAATGACAAGAATGGCGATAATAGTCAGCGATAATCCTTCTGTTTGCTCGCCAATACTACTAAACCCATACACGATTCCACCTATGGCAATCGTCGATAACAATATCGAAAAAAGGTCTACCTTTGGACGTGTCACTTCTCCAACATTTTGCAAATATTTCGCCGCAAATAAAATCGAAAAAACAGCAAAAGGAATAACAGTGATGAATAACCAACGCCAGCCTAAGAAATCAACGATGATTCCTGATAACGTCGGTCCGATGGCGGGAGCAAACATGATTACAAGTCCGAATGTCCCCATGATTTTACCCCGAACCTCAGGTCGATAAAGCAAAAGGATTGCATTAAAGATAACAGGGATCAATAATCCCGTCCCCACCGCTTGAATCATCCTCCCGGTTAGCAACATCGGAAAACTGATCGCGGTCGCAGCAATAATGGTCCCCAGTAAGAAAATCGACATGACACCGATGAACATCTGTCTCGTTGTAAACCATTGAATCAATAATGCTGATATCGGCATTAGCACACCCATCACAAGCATAAATCCGGTGGCCAGCCATTGGACGGTCGGCGCATCAATGTTGAACACATTCATCAATTCGGTTAGCGCAATATTTAGTAAGGTTTCATTTAATATCGCAAAAAACGCCCCAATCATAAATGTAATAATTATAGGTTTTGTTTTAATTTTTGATTCCATGATATTCCTCCAACTTTTTTAACCCTGGCAATTTTCGCAACAGTAAATATTCCACTAAAAGATCGACTTAGAGCATCTTTAATCTTCTTTTGAACGATATCGATACCACAATGAAGTACTTCATCAATCATTAACGGAAATTGAAAAAACCTCTGTGAAAACAACCCCAATGTTAAGATTTAACCTCTACTATCATCAATGATGTGCTTTCATTTCTCAAGTTATATGGTTTGCCATATAGTGATTTCTATCCACTTTCCAAATGAAATTGCTCAATCACTCAACCTTACAAACAAAAATTTCATCTATGAGATACAAGGTGCTATTTATGAAATAGGAGACGGAAGGACGCTCAGTGAGTAAGGAATTCTTACGCCCCCACCAACCGACTTATGACCTCGAACCGATTGCACCTGGAGCTAAGAACTTATCTAACTGCCAAAGTCCATGCTTTCTTATTCTGTAAAATAAGCACCATCCCCCCAAGAACACACTTGAGGGGATGGTGCTTATGAAAAAATAATATTTCAACGATTTATCGTCATAATAAGAAGTAAGCTTAAGAAATTCCCCATGACTTCATGATTAAAGGCGGAGAGAATATGCATTTAGCTATTGCGATAATCGTTGTCCTTTCTTGCTATAGATGGGGCAACTGGAATAATTGGAGAGAATATCACGCAAGTATGTTTTTTATTACGACAGGTGGTCTTCTATATGAGTTTATGGTAAAGGATTTTTCTTTATGGAAATTTCATCCTGATTTTCTATATGGGCATGACATCACGGTTATAGTCTATGCACTGATAACAATGCCCTTAACTGTATACCTCTTTCTCTCTCATTTCCCTACGAAGAAGGTTCATCAGTTCTTGTATATATTCGGTTGGTCATTCTTGTATATTGTGTTTGAATGGATTTTACATCTATTTGGTAGAATTTCATATAAAAACGGCTGGAATTTTTGGGATTCGTTTTTATTTGATCTTACCATGTTCTCCATTATTGCGTTGCACCAAAAGCATCCCCTACGAGCGTATATACTCTCGATAGGCATAATCCTTTTTTTACTTTCCTATTTTCATGTGCCATTCCCACAAGAATAAACTTAAAAAATCCCTTTATTCTGGAATCTAAGATTTACAATTACATGATGGCATGCCGGGAACTTCCCCACTCGTTGGTGCTAATCGCTTTTGGCGACATTGTTCTTCAAGCGCGGAAAGCAATAGGTTTTTAACAGCGATGGACTCTGGTGTTTCATAGGTAGAAAAGGCTAAATTCTTTTCTTCTAAAGGATCTAGAGTCAAGTTATAGAGCTCATACTCATCTGGTACAGGACAATTTTTTGTGGTTGTAACACAAAGAGAGCAATCTGTATTGACTGAAGTGTTCGTTTGTGAGACTTGATTAGTGGTCACATCCTCACAGCCTGGGTTACTCCAAAACTGCGGATTGTCAAAGTAGCGTGAAAGCTTCCAAATCTCCTGCTCACCTTCTTTTCCAGTTGAAAGCTTCGTGATTATGGCTTCGATATGATTGGGTTCGACAACTGATTTATACGGCTTTCCTGTCGCACTGACTTGATTTGGTCCTCTAGTGATATCATCATCACTCATGAAATAAATGGGTTCATCCGCTCTGAAGAAGGTGGTTTCTCCTGCTAATAAGGGGGTAAGATTTCGCCCCACTAATGGATGTACCTCGGTATGGTTCTTCTGGAGCTTTAACCTAGCCTCTTGTGGTTTTATCTGGGCAAGCCCTAATAATGTCGGTAATACATCGACATGACTTGTTATCATTTCTGTACACTGATCTTCGGAAAATAGTTTTGGGTTATGAATAATCAAAGGGACATGAATTGATTCCTCGTATGTGTTATACCATTTCTGAAATAATCCTCCGTGTGCACCTAACAACTCCCCATGATCAGATAAAAACACAACTATGGTTTCCTCGTAGAAACTGGATTTTTGTAGCGCCTGGAAAACCTTGTGCATCTCTTGATCCGCTTGCTTTTGCAACGAATAATACAACTGCCGATAAAATAAAGTGTCTCGTAATGGCTGCAGTGCATGTTGATACGCAATTCGATAGTTTTCTTGGGCTGTTGGTTTCGTTTTTAATGACTCATTCGCCGTTGGAGGTCGCTGTATGAATGGGAGTGTAGGGTCAATTTTAAAATCGTAAAGTGGACTTAGTTCTGTAAAGGTTCCAAACAAAGCAATATCATGAGGATTGACGAAGGAGCACATTACAAACCAAGGCGTGTTTTCCCCCTCTTTTGCTTCTTTTTCAAGAGAATGAAGTAATTCTACGGTTTCCTCTGCATAAATTTCATCTCGTCCACTTAAGCCGATTGCAGCGGACGAGCCTGAATTTCGGGCAGCAGAGCCATGTGGCTCAGGGCCAACCCAGCCTGAGAATCCAAACGGGTCTAACCGATTGGCACGAAGATATAGATCGACCTTGTCATGATCTGGAACACCTGTAGAAGTATAACTCGGGAAGGCGTCCTTTGTTCCTGGAATCAAAATGTCTTCATCTGAAGCATGCCATTTTCCCTTCCAAAAGGTCCGATACCCTTCCGTCCTAAAATAATCCCCCATCGTCGGAACCGTATTCGGATCCAACCAAAAAAGATCGGGATCAAACGCCGATTTGGCGACACCACTTGTTTGCGTGACGCCATGTAGCAAGGGGTATTGTCCAGTATACAATGTAGCACGACTAGGCGAGCAGGCGGTACTTCCTGCATAATGGCTTTTAAACTCAAATCCATTTTTTTTTAGCAACTCTTGTGTCACCAAGTTTTCTTTTCGCCAGATTTGAAGCTCATTATCTTCATATATAGCTGGGTATCGCTCTTGATCGACCATAAGAATGAGAAAATTGGGTTTCTTTTTGCGTAAGTGATGGTTTTGAGTGTACTGTGAGGTTGTCTTGTTCAAGTCATTCACTCCCTCGTTCTGTCTTGGTCGAGGACCTTATGAATACTCCTCAATCACTAGTATGCGTTAGGCATGAGCAGTAGTAGTAATTGTTTATTTTAAAGATGCGAATAACAGTCATTCCTCTCAGTACAGATTATGTGACGCCAGATTGAAAAGGAGTTATTGTGGTAAATTGATTTTTTTCGGAATGTTCATCTTCTCCTTTTGCAGGAAGGTACTGTCCACCTCCCTTGCCAAAGGTTCACGATGATTCCTAAAACAATCCATTATCTTTTATCCGGAAAGTAACACTTGCATTAACAAGCAGACTGACCAAAAGGAACTCTTTTTATCAGCACTTCCTCAATCGAAAATCTATAAATGCTTTACTTTCTTGTACGTAAATCATTCACAGCTGTTTCCACAGCTTCCGATAATGAATATTTTGTATTGAACCCTAAGCTTTTTATTTTTTCATCATTCCAGATTCTATTGACCATAAAATTATCAATCATAAGAGACTTTTCAATTGTCGGTAACTGGATGGTTTTTGCCTCTCTTTCTAATGCCCAGTCTATTTCTGTTTTTAATCCATACCAAGTAGTATCGAATCCTTTTAATAAATAAACTCCATTATCTTCCTTTGGCTTTTCGTATGTCCCTAACCATTCCATAGCTCTTCCAATATCTCTTGTATCGATGATTGAGACTTTTTTTTCCCCGTTTCCGACAATTGGAAATTGGTCGCTTAAATGTGCCATAAATAATATAGAAAAAAAAGATTTAGCATCTCTACTACCTATTGTACTTGCTGGACGAAGAATAATGGTCTCTATTTGGTTCCTTTCACCTGCTTCTCTTACTATCTTTTCCCTTTCTAAATTGATTTTTTGAATATCATATTCAGGATGGGAAATGTACTTTTCATCTATGGAATCATTCGATTTAAAGTCATAAATGACAATTGTACTTAATTGAATAAAACGTGATATTCCTTCTAAAATCGCCGCTTCAATAAGTCTTTTTGTTAATGTGATTTCAACTAAAGCTTCTGAGTTTCTTTGTGAGATATCCTGAGAACCTGACGCTAAGCAATTATAAACAATCTCATTTTCACTTAACACTTTTCGAATAGCTGTGAAATTTGTGAAATCCACCGTTTTAGCATTGATTCCTAAACTTTTCAAAAAGCTGATATCACTTGTTCCACGAACAGCCACTGTGACCTGATGACCAGCTAAATGTAATTGCTCCACTACATGACTACCAATAAATCCAGTACCACCAAAGACAATCGCTCTCATTTTTTCACTCTCCCATTTTTTACTAAAGTTAAATCTATAACTATAATAAATGATGTACAATATCAATAATAGTACGGATATTTTTTATAGTTACTATCAAAAATAATAGTGGGGGTTAAGAAATGGACGGTAAACAGGATCATTTTTTAGTCAAATGTCCTATCGAAAAAATCATGAATATCATTGGACCGAAGTGGACGTTCCTCATTTTAAGGGACTTAATCATCGGACCTAGGCGATTTGGAGAATTACTTCGCTCTTTAAATGGTATCAGCCCAAGAACTCTATCTTTACGCTTAAAAGAGTTAGAGAAAGAGGGTATTATTAATCGAATCTCTTATTCTGAAATCCCCCCTCATGTTGAGTATTCTCTTACTGAAAAAGGGGAGTCACTTCGTCCCATTTTCAATGCGATGACAGACTGGGGAAATGAGTGGGAAGTTCTGAATTCTTGAAGAAATCTAAAATGGAAAGTCCACTGAGTAATCAATTTCTAAAATCTCTCTTAAGGATGTGTCTCAACTGCCCATACGGATAGTCGAACCCATTGTAAAATTAGCCTTCTCTTCCTTTTTTTCATTTATTTGAGAAGATCTTTCCTATTAAGTGTTGTTTAACATGAATAATAGACCGAAAAAAATTTCTTTTTCTGATACACATTCCAAATAAAATAAATATCCAACTGATGTTTTTACTCAACTAAAAAAACCCAATTCAGCAAATGAAATTGGGGAATTGGGATTCATATGTAGACGAATCTGAACTGAACTCTTTTAGAGGAAACTCCAGCTTTTACCAAGTTTCTTCCTCTCAGTTATATAAACCAATGAATTGCTTAGAAATATCATTTGTTTCATTCTTTTTATTTTCTCGTTAGCCGGAGGAGACTCTCCCAGTCAGGAACCTTTACAAATCTGTCATCATCTCCGCCAATTTCATGACCGTCTTCCAATTTCTTGTAGTGGCTTTTACACCGGCTGACTTTTCAATGAATGTATTTGTCAGCTTTGTTTTCCCGTAGCCGTCGGGACAAAGTAAATAAACTTCCTTTTGCGAAATAGAGAAATCCTCAGACTCGCTTTTTTTATTCCTAATAGGCTCTTCAATATACCTATTCGCTGGCTCCGCCAAAAAGGTGACGTGCATTTTAGCAGGATCCTCAATGGAAAAAGGTCTTTCCTCCACCATACTCGTCCATTCTTTTTTGCTACGAGTCAGAACGGAAACGGCTAGATCAAAGGTTTCCTCGATCCCTCTTTCAATCAAAGTAGCTACTTCAGTTTGCTTTTTATGATCGGATGTAAATAAGACATTACCACTTTGGATATATGTGCGAACATCTCTTAAACCTAATGATTCGTAACATTTTTTCAAATCCACCATTTTGATTTTATTTTTGCCACTTACATTGATTCCACGGAGTAAAGAAATATAGGTTGTCATAGAGCTCCCTTCCAAAATATATTGACTCATAATTAGAACGATGTAATTAACGAAGGATTCCCCTAGCTTTTACTTCTTCTAGCCACATTGGCACTTATAATAACATTTAATCCTAATCCAACTTCACGAAGTGTTTTTTGAAGTATAAATACCTTTATAGTTGAAGAATGACACTAAACAATTTATGTCTATCCTCCGTTTGAATTTTCCTGCTGAACAGTATTGATGTACCGCGCTTCTCATTCCAAGGACATTAACGGTGATTCTTCGCTCTCTTGATGGCCACGCTCTACTTTCCAAGGTCATCAAACTCACTGTATCGCTCTCTGTGTTTACTTCGACATATTGGTTGCCCAACAATCTAGCCCGATTACGGAATAAGAAAAATCGAAACCACATAATTTGGATCTCTCTTTCTTTAAGGCTCTTTTCGTATATATTGTGGCTATTTCTTCTGATTTTTTAATAAATCCTCCATTTCCCTGTTGATTTCGATCAAAAACAGACGAAATGATGCCCGAAACAAGCTATATCACAGATTGTTAATGGATACGAAAAGCCACAATCTTTGCGAAAACAGCCTTCTTTAAAAACGCAAGACTCTACTATTAAAAGTCCAGCATTGTTTCATTTCAACTTCAGTATGTTATAATCAACGTTCAATCCTATCTTTATTATAGGCTCTTTTCGTATACATTGTGGCTATTTCATTATATTTTTGATTAAATCTTCCATTTCACTGTTGAATTCCATCAAAAATAGACGAAATGATGCCCGAAACAAAGCTATATCATAGATGATCAACTGATTCGAAAAGCCACAAACCTTGCGAAAACAGCCTGATGATAAGATTACCATAAATGGACACACTATTAGAGAAGCTTTTGCACTTACGCTAGACTGGAAAAATACTCAGATTGGAGAGATGACAAATGGCCGTAGAAATTGGTGAACAGCTTTTATTAGGAGAAGAATCCTTTGATGTTCTCTACACATTTACAATGAACAATCTCAATTATTTAGTGGTTGGTTTATCGGAAGAATTAGAAGAAGAACGTGAAGATATTTCGATTACAGCCTTCCGCTATACTGAAGAAGAAGACGGCACTCTTGTTTTCGATGAAATTGAATCTGATGAAGAATGGAACGAGATCGAAGCCAAATTTATTGCCTATCAAGAAGAATTGGAAAAGGAAGTACATTAGAATATTGCATTTCGAATGGCCTTCTATTTAGAGGGCCATGTTTATTTTGCCCCTCCCCTCACAGTCCATTCCACTTGATCACGCCCTTTCCTACTTAATGTATACTATTGATCCTTGAATCCTCATATAAATATATAGGTAGATGTACCAAGGAAAAGCTTGTGTTGATTAATCACTTTTCATACTTATCAATTGATCTCGCTTTCTTAATGAAGACTCTTTTCGTATTGATTGTTGCTCTATGATGAAATTCTGTATAAAAAATCGTACTTTTTCTAATCTCAGCTACCTATTGATACGAAAAGATGACCCGTAGTGTAGTCATATCAAGGAATTTTTGCTGATACAAAAACCAACATCTTTGCGAAAACAACCTTATTGAAAGAGGAATGACAAATGTATTCAGCCATTTAATATTCTGCTGTCACTTTGTAGTTGAAAAGCTCTTAACTTAAAAGGGAAGCGTGGTGTTTAACATCATCCGTTATCAAAAAAAGCAGATTGCAGGTTTGTCCATCTTTTACCGAGAGGCTGGCTGTAGAAATAATCCTACTATTGTTCTTCTGCATGGATTTCCAAGCTCATCCCATATGTTCAGAAACTTAATTCCCCTTCTTTCTAAACAATTCCATGTTATTGCACCTGATTATCCCGGATATGGCAATAGTGCTATGCCCTCACCTAAAACCTATACCTATTCTTTTCACGCTACATCCCTTATTATCGAACAATTAGTCAGCGAGCTTGGCATCACACAATTTTTCCTCTATGTTCAAGATTATGGAGGTCCGATTGGTTTTCGGATTGCGGTCAGAAGCCCTCAAAAAATCCTCGGGCTCGTCATTCAAAACGCGGTGGCTCATGAAGTAGGCTTAGGACCTCCCTTCGACGTGTTTAAATCCTTATGGAAGGACCGTAACCCACAAACAGAAGAAGCACTCGGGTATTTCTTAACATTTAATTTCACCATAAGGCAATACTTAGAAGGAGCCCGTTACCCTAACCACATCAGTCCTGATTCCTATTCAATGGATCAATTTTTTCTAAATCGACCTGGAAATGACCAAGTTCAATTAGAATACGCCTATGATTACCGAAAAAATATCGAACAATATCCTCATTGGCAGCAGTATCTTCGGCAGTACCAACCACATACGCTCATCGTTTGGGGAATAAATGATTTTATTTTCACTTTAGCTGGCGCATATGCCTTTCAGAAGGAGCTGTGCAATGTAGAAATCAACCTGCTTTGCGGTGGACATTTCATTCTTGAAGAACAGTCTTTTACAGTCGCTTGCCTTATCCACCAGTTTTTCAGAAAAAGGGGGGTAATCTACTGATTCCTACCCACTAGAAAAAGAATAGAATTGCTTTTTTCCAAGCTTGTTGAAAAACCCATAAATCAAGCAAAGAACAAAAAATGAATACCTTTTCTGTGAAATGGCTTTACCTTAGTCCATTTCATCATTACATTAAACAACCCTATCACTTCAAACCATTGGTTGATGAGATAAGGCTACATGAAGGTATTATGAAATTGATTTACCACACTAAAAGGGACAAATATAATTGGAATGACATCTGATTTTTCAAATAGTTCCTTAAAAAAGTCACCGCTTAAAATCAGATTCCATTTATCCGAACATTAAAAAGAGATAGGTATACATCCTCACCTATCTCTTAGCGAAACCAGCCTTTTTCTTTAAATTGCTTAATGGCTTCTATACGATTAGTTACTTCTAGTTTATCTAAAATAGTTGAAATATAATTGCGAACCGTCCCTGTTTTTATGCGCAACTCTTCAGCGATTTCCTTTGTGTTTTTCCCATCGGCAACGAGTTCTAACACTTCTTTTTCGCGATCCGTTAACGGGTTTTCATCACTGTACACATCATCCATCAGTTCAGGTGCATAAATCCGTTTACCGGCCATCACACTGCGAATTGAGCTAGCTAGCTCCTCACTTGGACTATCCTTTAATAAATAACCACTCACTCCTGCCTTTAGAGCCCGTTGAAAATAGCCCGTTCGAGCAAAAGTTGTTAAAATAATAACTTTGCTGTCTAAACTTTTTAATTCTTCTGCTGCCTCTAGTCCGCTTTTTTCGGGCATTTCGATGTCCATTATACAAACATCAGGATTTAGTCGATGGACCAGTGAGATGGCTTCTTTACCATCCCTAGCTTTTCCCACTACCTCCATATCCTCTTCTAAGTTAAGTAGTGACCCTAAGGCGCCCAACAACATCCCCTGATCTTCCGCAATGACGATTGAAATCATATTTGACCCTCCTTATCCGTCCCTTTGACTACGGTTGGCACCCTCATGATGATCGTTGTTCCTTCAATTGCGTTGATGTTAAGGCTCCCGTTAACAAATTCCAATCTCTCTTTAATCCCTAAAAGGCCACTGCCTTTTCCAACATCTTCATCCTCATTAATACCGATACCATTGTCTTTAACAACAATGCATATTTCATTCCATGATTGCTCGATGGTAATTTCGCATGTTGTCGCCTGACTGTGCTTCACAACATTTGTCACCGTTTCCTTCATGCATAAACTTAAAATATTTTCAACAAATAAAGAGACATTATAGAGGGAGTCCCGCTTATATTTGAATTCAATTTGAGCTGCTTTTAAGAATTGTTCTATATGAGCGATTTCTTCTTTAATTCTGATTCCTCTCATCTGTGAAACCATTTTTCTCACTTCATTTAAGGCCGTTCTAGCCGTTTGTTGAACGTCCTTTAACTCATCCTTCGCTTGTTCGGGATCTTTGTATATTAACTTCCTAGCTAAATCGCTTTTTAATCCAATAAGTGAGAGCTTTTGTCCCAACGTATCATGAAGATCTCGTGCAATTCGTTGTCGTTCTTCTTGTTTAACTAGTTCTGAAATTCGTTTATTCGCATCTTCAAGCTGTTCTTCTAATTGATCTTGTTTTTTACGATTATAAATATTGAACGGCAAAAGAATAACTCCAATATAAATAATGATAATAATCGGTAATTGTTTAAAAAATAACGCATCCTGAAGAACAACAATATTGTAATTTATGGAGACCGTCGAAGCTACTAAATGGATAATATAAATGGTCAAAAATCCGGCGCGATTTTTGATATGACCATTAAAGTAGGCAATAAAAAAGGAAAAATACACAAATTGAAACAGTATCGTTAGCGCAATTGAAACACCTATCATAATCGACGTCCACATATAAATTGGCCATTCTGTTGAAACAAACGCGAATCGTAACGAAATAAAAAAGATCGTTGTAAGCAGTAGCCCTACGATAATTTCAATTTTGGATGATGATTGAAAGATATAATAAAATGGCAGAATGCTGACAATGCTCCAAATGTAGGGAGAAGTTCCAGAGGCTTTCTGGAACTTCTGAAGTATCATTAAACTTTTGAGCATAATAGCACTCCTTTTATCCTAATCAGTGACCTATCTGCTATCTTATCACAGGTTTCTTTCTTTGTATGAGCTTCACTTGGGACAAAGCCTCTTTCTTTTCTTTTTCTTTTACTACTGTCTTAATTCCTCTATATCCAATAAAGTTTTTACTATCTTCATCCCATAAACGGAATTTAAGTGACTTTAAACTTGTCGCCAACGTTATAGTTGGTACTTTTTGTAAAATATCAATATTATTATGAGCCTCTTCCAGCATGTAATTCGGAACTCTTGGACTTAAATGATGGACATGGTGATAGCCAATATTCCCTGTTAAAAATTGCAGGACTTTAGGAAGCTTGTAGAATGAACTTCCTTCAACGGCTGCTAATACATACTCCCAATGTTCATTTTCTTCAAAATACGAATCTTCGAATGTGTGTTGTACGTAAAACAACCAAATTCCACCTACACCCGAAAGAAAGAATATTGTTCCTTGTACGATTAAGAATGGCGCCCAGCCAAGTGTCCAACCTAAAACTGCAACAAGACCAATAATGAGAATATTTGCAAGGTAGGTATTCAAGCGTTCATCCGATCTAGCCTCTTTACGATTAAATCGATTTTTAATCAGGAACACATATATCGGACCTAAACCGAACATCACAATCGGATTTCGATACAAGCGATATCCGATTTTCTGCATCTTAGATAATGCTAGATATTCATCGACCGTCAACATCCAAATGTCGCCGATTCCACGCTTGTCTAAATTTGAGCTTGTCGCATGATGGACAGAATGATCATGTTGCCACTGACTAAATGGAAACATCGTCATCACGCCGGTAATGGTACCAAGAATCTTATTAGCTTTTCGATTTTTAAAGAATGAGTAATGACAGCAATCATGAAAAATGATAAAAATTCTAACTAAAAATCCAGCTGCAACTACGCTAATCACTAACGTAAGCGCAAAGGAGATCGATAGACTTTGATAGGCAAGAAACCACAAGGCGAAAAATGGGATAAATGTATTCACCATTTGCCAAATGCTCTTTTTCAAATTTGGTGCTTCATAAGGGGCAATCTGTTTCCGTAATGCTTTGAAATTAGGTTTGGTCATCGGATTTTTTCCCTTCTTCTTTTAGTAAGGTTGTTTTCACAAAGTTTGTTGCTTTTTGTACCAGTCTATAAAATAGAATATAGCTTGGCTTCGGATCATCTTTTCATATTCATTTAAATGCAATCTCTGCAAAAATGGGTGTTTCCTCAAAATTATAGATTCAACAGCAACAATGCATATGAAAGAACCCTTAGTAATTTCAATATTATCTTAAGGATAATTTTTTGTGTAGGCATAGGTGTCATGGACAAAACATGACAAATGTCATACAGGTAATCCCCCCCAAAAAAATCAGCCATAAATTCCAAACAATTTGAAACAATTCACTCAGGTCATTCGTATAGTAATACAAGCAAATATATCCATTGAAAAGAGGGATTACTTTGGAAATCACTGTTACTGCACTTACACTAGTTGCGACTATGGTAGGTATCCTATTTTTATTCAATTGGTTAATGGGTTACCGAAAGGATTATCTTTTTTTTGATTTTGACGAGCGTTTTTTTGATCAAAACAACTATATAAACGCTATACAAGAAAAACTTAAAGCCCAAGGAAAAAAAGTACACTATGAAGGAAATGGACGATTCCTTATTGACGGTCGTCAGTTTTTGTTTTACGAAAGAAATGTTAGTATGAGTGGAGTTCCCCTACAGCGGACGATTTTAAAACCATCTAAGTAAATTCAACTCACCTCCCTTTCGTCCTATTTCTTCTAAAAGGCTGTTTTCGAAAAGCAACAATCTTTGCGAAAACAGCCTTTCCTAATGAAAAATTCTTCATTTCTAGATAAAAAGGAAGAAATCAATCGAAAAACCCTACTGCCTGTTTTTTCTTTGTGTCAAGAGCAACAATGTATACGAAAAGAGCCTTCTAAAAAAAGCCTCTACTTTAAGATTAGTAGAGGCTCTTTTTTCTATTCATTTTGATACTCAATCATCGCGACCGCTTCACAATGCATCGTTTGCGGGAACATGTCGACCGGCTGTATTTCAATTGTTCGATAGCCGCCATCCTCTAATACACGAAGGTCTCTTGCTAACGTCGCAGGATTGCACGACACATACACAACCTTCTTTGGCTTCATCGTTAAAATCGTCTCTAGCAAGTGTTCATCACAGCCTTTTCGCGGCGGATCAACGACTAACACATCTGCTTCAATGCCCGCTTCGTACCATTTCGGAATCACTTCTTCAGAGGCACCTACGTTAAATTCAACATTATCCATTTTATTTATAGCAGCATTTCGTTTGGCATCTTCAATCGCCTCTGGTACAATTTCAACTCCATACACTTTCTTCGCTTTTTGAGCGAGGAATAAGGAGATCGTTCCGATTCCACAGTATGCATCAATAACCGTCTCATCCCCCTTGAGGGCGGCGTATTCTAATGCTTTATCATATAAAACCTTCGTTTGTTCAGGATTTACTTGATAAAACGAACGAGCTGAAATCGCAAACTTCACATCACCAATGGAATCATAAATGACTTCTTCTCCCCACAGAACATTTGTTTCACTTCCGAAAATCACATTCGTACGTTTGCTGTTAATATTTTGAACTATCGACTTTACTCCCGGAATTTGGGCTTGAATTTCCTCAATTAATTGTTGTTTGTTGGCTAATTTTGCTGTTCTTGTGATAAACACAATCATGACTTCATCAGTTCGAAAGCCTGACCGAACCATCACATGACGGAGAGAACCACGATGTTTTTCCTCATCATATGGAAGAATACCATATTTTTCGCAAAGGTCCTTCACGAGTGAAACGACCTCATCATTTCGCTTATCCTGAA
Organism: Bacillus sp. 2205SS5-2; assembly: GCF_037024155.1. Lineage (NCBI taxonomy): Bacteria > Bacillati > Bacillota > Bacilli > Caryophanales > Bacillaceae > Bacillus > Bacillus spongicola. The sequence goes on along the minus strand of NZ_JAYKTS010000003.1, from coordinate 56,604 downwards.
TGATGCAATAAGGCATATCAACAATCTCATGACTACGTTTCGCGTAAAAACCAGCAACAACCTCACCATTTTGTAATCCAACTGGTACTTGTGATTTATTGCGATATCGCCACGGTTCGTCCATGCCTAGCGTCGGATGGATCGTAACCTCTTTTAGTTTACCAATTCGCTGCATCACATCACGCACATGCTTTTCTTTTGCTAATAGCTGACCTTCATAATTCATATGCTGAATTTGACAACCGCCACATTCTCGGTAGATGGGGCAGGGCGGTTCTTGGCGAAAAGGGCTTTCTTGATTGATCTCCAGCAAGCGTCCAAGACCGAAATTTTTGCTAGTTTTGATAATTTTCACTTTCCCTTTTTCTCCAGGTAGCGCATTCGGGACAAATATAGGGTAGCCGTCTACTTTTGTCACACCATTTCCATCATGAGTTAAATCTACAAACGTTGCGTCAATATAATCATTTTTCTTTACAGGGAGTTGTTTGCTCATAAATCTACTTCCTTTACGTTCATTTTTTGCTTTCCTGATTGTATCACAACCGCTTATACTATGGGAAACAAGGTTCTAGATAGGGTAAGGCATATTGCATTTATCCATTCTGGCTATATTCAAGAACGAGAAGGTGATAAAGGTGTTAATCAAATTCATTCGCTGCGTGGTGCCAACTGCCAACCAATCGACTTTTTCTACTGCTCAACAACAGTGGAAGTCTCTTGCCCAGGTTTCAGGCTTTATTTTTCAGTGTGGAGGTTGGAGTTTTACTCGTGAAGAAGCGTATATATTAGGACTTTGGGAAGACCGGCAAGCGTATGATTCATTTATGCAGGAGCAGCATGATGCCATCTTTGACCACAACCAGCAAGAGCGTACCTATACTCAAATTGAGGTGAAGTTAATTTCTGTTGAGACCACTAAAATACCCTTAAATTTTACTACAATTAACGGGAGATTAGGCTCTATTATTATTGGAGAAATTGAACTTCAAAACGAAAATTTCGTCTGGGAGATGGCGGTAGAAATTGAAAAGAACTGGAATGTAAGATCGGCACGAGAACGAGAATAGCAAAAGGAGTCCATAATCGGTCACAACGGTAGACAAGCCGATTGAAAGCTTCTTTTGGACGGCTTGTCTTATGATCTCTTGCCTTCGGAGTAGAGGATAAAACAACATGTAAAATAGTCTGCTTCATTCCAGTCATTCCTCTGCGGTCCAATGCTCACCCAAAACGTTTCTCTTGGAAATGAAAGAACCTCTTTCTTATGCATTTCGAGATTGATCGTAGAAAATACCAGCATAACCTCTCCTCCTTTTTAGGTACGAGACTTTTCATATACATTGTGGCTCTTTAGTCTAACTAAAGATGGAATTCTCCATTTTCGGGATGATTCCCATTCAAAATAGACCCATAGATGCACCGAAACAAAGCTATATCGCCTTTTATTGACTGGTTTGAAAAGCAACAAACTTTGCGAAAACAGCCTTTTTATTTACTATTCGATGAAACTTTTACTTTTTCAGTAATTTGGTTCAAAAAAAGCGAAAAGATGCATCCAAATCGATACTTTAAAGGGTATAGATATTGTTGAAAAAAAAACCTAGAAAAAACTCCCAAACAAAAGATGTCTAGGAGATTACTGTTAACAGTCAGTATTCTTTGCTACTTCAAGTCGTTGATCATCTACACGGTCTTCTTTCCGAATATTATCAAGTGGAACAAACACTTCTAAATGACGATAGAGGTTCTCAAATTCAGCTGGCAATAAGCCGCCAAATTCACCGTCCAAATTCAGTTGTACTTTTTCTTCCGCATAAACCTTCACTCGGTTCGCTTTACAATAAATCACATTAGGATCACTCAGATGCTCCCCCCGTATGGCGAGTGAGGCAATACGAATAAACTCAGCAAGATTACATTTTTTTAAAATTAACAGTGTAAATAGGCCATCATTAATAGAGGCATCTGGTGCTAAGCGTTCAAATCCACCGACTGAATTGGTTAAGCCGATTAAAAAGAGCTGAACTTCTCCTTCAAACAGCTTGCCATCATACTCTATCGACACTTTGGAAGGACGTAAAGAAGGGAGCATTTCAATTCCTTTTAAATAATATGCCAGTTGACCCAGCATCGTTTTCAGCTTACTTGGCACTTCATAGGTTAATTCAGTTAAACGTCCTCCACCTGCGATATTAATAAAATATTTTTCATTCATTCGGCCAATATCAACCGGGATCGTATCACCCTTTATGATAATATCCACCGCTTTTTCAATATCTTTAGGTAAATGAACTGCACGGGCAAAGTCATTGGTCGTGCCCATTGGGATAATTCCAAGCTTCGGCCGATAGTCTTGATCCGCAAGACCATTCACGACCTCATTTAACGTGCCATCTCCTCCGGCTGCAACGACTAAATCATACTTCCGCTCCACCGCAACTTGAGCTGCCTTCGTCGCATCTCCTTCAGATGTGGTCGCATGACAGCTTGTTTCATAACCAGCTTGTTCTAATTTCATTAACACCTCTGGAAGATGCTTTTTAAAAAGCTCTCGTCCAGAGGTCGGATTGTATATTATTCTTGCTCTTTTCATAACCTCATCATCCTACTCATCAGAATTCCAAACCATAATTCCATCTTTTAACATCATAACGTAACAACAAGAAGCTTCGCAATATTTGTCTTACTTTAGTTTCTCAAAAAAGTATCATACACCTTTTCACTCTGAATTTCTAGCACAATTTCTCTATCTTCTCTCTACCCGCCAAAACCTATTCAATGCACAAAATCGGTAGCAGGTAGTGCTGCCGCTGGGCTACGAAAAGCAGAGTGCATTGTGCTGCCGCTAAACTTTCTCGAGTTAAATTTTTTGAGGGATCACACAACAAAAACCCTGCAGATGCAGGGCTTACATATATTAGCATTACTTGAAGATAGTAACGTCTCGATCTTGCAGAAACTTTACAGCTGCTTCTAAAGCTTCATCCTGAAAACCATAAACCTTTTGAACTGCATCTCGCCACTTAGGATAGCTTCGCATTTGGTATTCTCTTATGTTGCGGTAAGTCATCACCTTTAACGATTCATTCTTTAAATAGTAACAGGTGTTACCTTGAAATTTGACAGCCGTAATTCGTCGCATATTCTGATTGTCAGCTGAATCTTCATATGATTGATCGATATCAGTTGAAATTTCGGCTTCAGTTAACGGCTTCCATTCAATTCTTTTCTTCACAAAAGACTTGCCGTTACTCCGACGATCAATTTCAAAAACATCATAATCCTTTTGAGTGAAGGTGATTTCTTCTCCAAAGCCATGTAAAACTTGGAATTTTTTTTGATCTAAAACAACCGGCTTCATTATTGGCGAGCCATAACCAACATCTACGTAGTACCGTCTTCCTTCAAGAGTCACCATCAGCCCCAGATGTCCTGGATTGACACGCACATAATTCGTCTGAAAACCAAGCTCATTGAGTAATCTTGCAAAGTTAATATTGAGTGTAAAGCATGTTCCTCCCCAATGTTGATGTTCCAAGTTATCCATGAACTCACTAAACGCCGGGATAGGTTGTGGACCATGTACAAAATAATGAAACTTGCTAATAGTTTCATAAGGAATACGAAGAAGATGATGTTGAATTAAACGCTGTAAATAATTACCGCCAGGCGGTTCTTTCTGCAAATACAAATGGTTCACATATCTATCCACTAGCTCCTCCACAACCTATTTTTTCAACTTCTTCAAGATGACTAATTGGTAGGTATGTGGAATAGTGACGAGCTCCTGCATCGCATATGTATGAATAAGATGCTCTTTCAATTCATTCATTACTTCTTGACGGCGATCCGCCTTCTCCTCTGCAAGCCAAGAAATCGACTCAATTCGGTCACACCATTGGTCAATGGTAAATGAAACCTCATACTGTTTCTTGTACATTTCGATGATATCAAAGCCCCCGTCTTCCCACTCAGTAAACCACTCTACAGGAAAACCATTAATTCTTTGTTTACTTTCGGCCTTAGAACCTGGCGCTTTAACAGTACTTCTTTTTTGCAAAAACGATAAAGTTTCTTGAACGAGTGGATGAGTCAGTGAAAATCCTGAGTCTCCTACTATCATCACACCATGATTTTTCAAGATTCGATCCACTTCTTTAATCGTTTTTTCACGATCAAACCAGTGCCATGCTCGAAAGACGGTGACAAGATCACACTCTTGATCTTGAAGGGATGTTTGTTCAGCATATTCCTTGCGATAGGGAACCGATGTCAAATATTTCTCATTCAGTTGCTGTGCGACATCAATTAAGGTCGAAGGCTCAATACCGACTACTTCGCCTCCTCTTTTATGGATCTTTCGCGTAAGTACTCCTGTTCCTGCGCCTATATCCGCTATCCGCTTACCTTTAAACTGTATTCCTCTGAGAGCTAAACTCTCAAAAAAATTATTCGGAATATCATCGCGTGACTTTAAATACGGTTGGGCTACTTTCCCGAAATCTATTTTCATGTATTAGTCACCCTTTCCTCCAATTATTTATTTGAAAATTCCTAATGAATTTACCCTATTTCACAAAAATGAAAACCTATTCATTAACTATTTCGATATCTCTATCTCAACTCCTGCCAACTATATTAGAAAGATGATGATTTTAACTACACTTCCTTCAAAAAACAAAAAAACAGCAACTAAGCTGTTTTAATTAGGCTGTTTTCGCAAAGATTGTGGCTTTTCGTATCAGTTAATCATCTGTGATATAACTTTGTTTCGGGCATCAATTACGAAAAGCGGAAGTGGCTGCCCAGGGACGGCAGGCATCTGGCAGGACACGCAGTGAAGCCTGCTTCACGTAGTGGGCTGACAAATGCCCGAGTCCCTAGCCACTGCAGCTGGATCACGAAAAGCGGAAGTGGCTGCCCAGGGACGGCAGGCATCTGACAGTACACGTAGTGAATCCCGATTCACGCAGTGGGCTGACAAATGCCCGAGTCCCTAGCCACTGCAGCTGGAGCTGGATTCGTCTGTTTTTAATAGAAATCAACAATGAAATGGAGGGTTTAGTCAAAAATCAAATGATATAGCCACAATGTATACGAAAAGAGCCTTTAATTAAGAATGAGCTGAAACTTTCTTCTCATTTATTCTTGCTACATTACTGGTCGAAACATTTTGTAAGTCCGGTGTATACCCGTCGACCATAATGTTTTTTTCTTTTTGGAAATAATCTACAATCTCTTCATCAAATTCAATCTCCACTAATTCACGTAGATCATATAAACGAAGAGCAACCATAATCGAAACAATATGAGCAACCGTTAAAGAGTTTTTCTTAAAATGAACTAGTTCATTGATTGTTGCCACTCGGAGTCCGGTTAATCGGTGGAGATCTCCTTGAGTCATGCCTCGCTCTTTTAAAATACTTCCTAGCTTAACATTTACTTTATGAGGAAATTTATCAAGAGTTTCTTTCACAATGTCGTTTGTCTTAAGGTGTATCATATTCTTCCTCCTCACTTCTATACCATTTTAACAACAATAACGGTATTCCGTGAATAGGAAGTGACTGGAAATTCATTTTAGACTAAAAATTGATGGTACAAGGATGTTTTTAAACTGTTATAAACTTCTTCTCGTAAGTCAAGATCATGGATATAGGCACTCGTGAGATTCGTAATCATCTCTTTCTGTTTTCCCATGAAAGATTCCTCTTCTTTTGGTGGAAGCTTGGCACGTTCATCCTCGACCAGTTTTTGCACTTTAGGTGCACGTGGTCCCCATACCAATTTTTCTTTTCCTGCCTCATTGAAAAAAATAAAAATTGGAATTGCTCGTGAAACACCGTTTGTTAAATATTGATCCATCAATTCCAAGTGCGAATCTCGTTGTAAAAAAGAGGATTCGATTCCTGCTTCTTCCGCAACCTTCATTAATATTGGAATATTAAGCATTGCATCCCCACACCAATCCTCCGTCAATACAATTACTTTTAGGTTCTTATTTTTTAGTTTCTTTAAAAATGGAATATCCATGTGAGGAAGTCGAAAGCTCTCGTAAATATTTTGAAGGTTTTCGTGATGCACATTCATAGAAGATTTATAATCAGCAAAACTCATTCCTTTTTCGAACCACCGTATTAAATTCATCTACATTCCTCCTAGTTATCTAACTCAAGAATACCTAATTCAACGGGAAATTACCAAGAGGGGAGCCTCAGAAATCTAATCTAATCATTTTAATATCTATTATTTCAATGCTTTTCATACAGTATTGCATATAATCAAACGTTTGATTGAACCCCTCAATTCTTTGCTCTGATTAAGCATGTGCTCCTTATGAATTCAATAGCAACATAAATTACGATAGGAGACCTATCTAAAGTAGTTATTAACATTTTCCAAACCCCTGGAAATCTCTTTTATACCAACTTCAATTTTATCCACTTTTACATTTGAAATATGTAGCTTTAAGAGTCGTTCTCGATAAAATCCCTCTAAATAATTTCCATCAATAGATTCTAATAAAATACGCTTTTGTGTTAAATAATGAATGAGCTTTTTCATATCGACCTGTTTAGGCAAAAGAATATGGCTGTTCATGGTAACTTCTGTGGGCTTTTCATACATTGGTAAATGCGTTTCGAGAGAGCGTTGAAGGATTTTTGCTCTAGCAGTATAGATTTGACTGACTTGTGCTCGGTATCGTTCAAACATACCGCTTTTCAAATAAATCTCTAATGCTGCCTGTGAAATCATCGAACTATCAATATCGGTAGTGTTAATAAATTGTTGAAAACTTCTTTTCAATGCATTTGGCAGGACCGCGAGCCCAATCCGCAAACCAGGAAACATTATCTTAGAGAAACTTTTCACATAAATAACCCGTGCATTTACATCCTTCGTAAATAGTGGATCGATTTTTGGATTTTGTTCAAAATCCGCTAAATAATCATCCTCTACAATGTACACATCATATTTATGGGCAAGTTGGAGAATAGATTCCTTTTCTTTCTTACTATAAGACGTTCCTAAAGGATTATGAAATCGAGGCATTGTATAAAAAAACTTAATTATCCCCTGACGAAAAATCCGTTCTAACTCTTCTAAATCGATGCCTTTTGTCGTGCGTTTAATCCCAACAGCTTGTAGTTGGTACGTTTTTAAAAAGTCCATATATAGGTGATAGCTTGGTTGTTCTACAAGGATGGTTGTTCGGTTATTTGGAAACGGCATAACGCTTAGTAACGAAAGGGCACGTTGAACACCGGCAGTAATAAAAATATTGTCTATGTTTGTAAATACTTGATACTTCTCTAGCAATTTTTTTGACTCTGTCAATAATGAGGACAGCCCTCTGGGCGTACCATATCGAAACAAATCTTCTTGATAGGTATCGATTGCTTTATTGACGCAGTGTAAAAAATCATTATAAGGAAAAGCGTGCCACGTTGGTGACGACGTTGCAAAGTCGATGGAATCAGGGGTGGATGGTTTATGTGGAGCTTGATTGTCTACAACATAATACCCACTTTTAGGCATGGAATAGATCAAATGCTGGTCTTCTAAATTCTTTAGTGCGGTTAGTATGGTACTTTTACTACAAGAATAGGATTGTGCAAGATTGCGGATAGAGGGCAACTTTGCACCCGATTTTAGGTCTCCTATTGTAATTTGATAACGAAGATCCTCGCCTATCGATTCATATTTGAGCATAAGTACCCCCTAACATATCTGTATCGGTACAGATACTTATTTTTTCTAACTATATAATAGTAATCTTTTAATACAATAGTTTTACCGGCCGGATACAAATTAGAGAGGATAGGTTTTATGACTAATAAACCCAAAACATATATCGCAGCATGTATGTATGCATTCATTATTGGACTTTCGTTCATGTTTGTCAAAATAACCTTAACCGTTGCCAGTCCATTGGATACGCTCGCACATCGATTTACGATTGCATTAATTGGTGCAACCCTTTTAATGAAATTTCATAATGTTAATTTAACTTTCAATCTCCGAGATCTCTTTCAAATCCTACCACTTGCCATATTTTATCCATTGTTATTTTTTTCATTGCAGGTGTTTGGACTGGTTCATACCTCCTCTTCAGAAGCAGGAGTTATTCAAGCAACTGTGCCTATCTTTACTTTAGTGCTTGCGGGAGTATTTCTGAAGGAGAGATCCACCCCCATTCAGCTCATCTTCATTAGTTTATCGGTATCTGGAGTAATCTACTTGTTGTTTATGAAGGGAGTGGAAGCAGAAATAACAAATTTAATTGGAAGTGGATTCATTTTACTATCAGCTATAGCATCCTCAATGTATCAGGTATTTGCTAGAAAGTTAACCCAACGCTTTTCACTATTAAAATTAACTTATATTATGACTTTAATTGGGTTTCTAATGTTCAATGGAATGGCTGTTAGTAATCATATGCTCAACGGTACAACTAAACAATTTTTCCACCCTTTTATGCACCTGGAGTTTATTCTCTCCATAGCGTACTTAGGTATTTTATCTTCACTCGTTACTTCCTATCTCTCAAATTATGTCTTATCTAAAATAGAAGCATCAAAAATGAGTGTATTTAGCAATCTTGCCACACTCATTACAATTATTGCTGGAGTCATTTTTTTGCAGGAAGAACTTCATTTCTATCATATCATAGGATCTATTGTGATCATTATTGGCGTTGTTGGAACTAATTATTTCGGTAAGCCCACCAAAAAATCAAACAATAAGTTATCTTCTGTTCGAAGGAGCGCTAACCAGCAAGTATCCTAATGTTTAAAGTGAAATCGGCGGACAAAGTAGCATTTCCTGACTTGATTTAAGGTTTCAAACCATAATGTATTGTTTCGTCTGAGTATGAAAAAAATTAGTTCGTTAACAATCAGACCAATGATGAAAAAAATATACTTTATCCAAGATGCCGACCTCCCTTTCGAAAACAGTCTATTGTAAAGACCATTTTGACTAATTTAATTCAAATTGTTTTTTACTTTAACTGTTTTCGAATGCTATTTATCCAAGTATTCATCAAGATAGATTTATTAAAAAAAAGAATAGGCAGCCTATTCCTTCACACTCAACAGTCTATCTTTTATCCACTTTACTTCTCTCCCTAAATTGCCTGTTCAAGTAATTTCTTTAAGGCTCTTTTCGTATACATTGCTACTCTTGACACAAAGAAAAAAACAGGCAGTAGGTTTTTTTCGATTGATTTCTTCTTTTTTATCTAGAAATGAAATATTTTTCATTAGGAAAAGAGCACGAAATCATACAAGTCAAGGGATTCCTTTTTATTCGAAAAGCCGCAATCTTTGCGAAAACAGCCTTCTCTTAAAAAGAATTCCCGAGTACAAGTGAGGACTTTTCATAAACCGGCTAATTATTCTGTTAGTCTGGGCTTGAAATAAGGTTAACATCTCCTGTTGTCGTTTTGACTTTCACTTTAGGTCCATTGCCAGTTGTATGAGAATAATCCCCATCGTTTTTCACTTGTAATTCTGGCCAATCGACAATAAAGTCTCCTGTGGAAGTGTCGAAGGAAATGGCATATTCCTTTGGTACAGTTTCCACATCTATAAGAATATTGCCAGTTGTTGTTTTCAATTCAATATCTTCCTTCAGTTTTCCTTGGATTTCAATATCTCCTGTTGTTGAGGTTAGTTCAAGATTGGCATCGAGCTCTTTTCCTGTCATATTCCCCGTAGTGGTTTTACCTTCTACGACTTTCCCATTAAACTGATTCATTCTGACATTCCCTGTGGTCGTGTGATAACGAAATGATTCCCCGTCAAAATCTTCTATTACAAGATTTCCTGTCGTGGATTGAAGCATCAATTTTTTTATCCCGTCTTCAGGGATATAAACAGTTGCTTGCACGTTTGCTGAACGGAAAAAGCTAACGAGAGATTTTTGCTTTTCAACTATTTCAATCTCTAAACTTTGCCCATACTTCTTATCTTTAATTTCTACTTCAACATTTTCAGTCGCATCTCCTTCTAGACTAACGACAATCTCATTTTTCTCATTCATTTTGTACTGAATATCGATTGTGGTGGAACGAACTGAGAGTTCCTCTACATCTCCTATAGAAAATGATTCATTAATAGATACTGTTGTTCTCCCAACCTTGAAACCACCTGTACTAAAAAATAAAACAGCTCCACCTGTGATGCCGATTAAGAGCAATATTACTCCTGTTAGTGCCATTTTTTTTATCATATTAATCACCCCTTACGACCTTTCCCATCCAATATCCATATTTTTTAAATAGCCAAACATATCCTTTAGCAAAAACAGTACTGACAGCACCTAAAACCAGTCCAAACCCAACAGTCGTCATACTCGTAAATAGAAGGCCTAACCCCCGTGGCCAGCCGGTTAAGCCTTGAAATTCTACATCAAAGCCGAACAGAATACTTAAAGGATCTACTATCAATACGAGAACACCAGAAACGATTAAAGCAATCGCTGATACACAAAACCCTAGAATTGTCGCTCCGATTCCAATGGCAGGACCTAAAACAAAAATTAAATTAAATAGGATTAGCAATAGAATCAACATGATTTTTGTACCCTTAGAACCCGAAGAAGGTGGTGGTAGTGGTTTTGACGGAGTTTCTTTGGGTGCTTTCTTTTCTTTTTCTTCTACCCAAATCTTCGCCGCCACTTCTTCAGGAGTACCTAAGTATTCCATCATTTCCTCTACTTCCTTTTCATAAGAAAACCCCAGTTCGATCCTTCGGTTGTAGTGGTCCATTATTTCTTTTTGACGCTCTGTTGGTAGATCAAATAAAGCTAACTCCAATCTTTGTAGATACTCTTCCTTTGTCATACACTCACCTCTCACATTCTCTCCTATTAAAGTAATTAACGATTTAAGAGTAAAATCCTTTTTCTTTTAGAAAAACATTTAAGATGTACGATTCTTCAGGATTTTTAAAGGCTGTTTTCCCAACAAATGTTACTTTTCGAATAGGAGCATCATTCTTTCATTGTCTAACTTCATGCTCTTTTCCTAGGGCAATTTCCGCAAGGTTTGTTGCTATTTGTACCCGTCAATAAACGTTGATATAGCTTTATTTCGGGACATCTCTTCGCCTGTTTTAGATGAAATAGTAATAATGTATACGAAAACTCTATGACGACGACCATGAATAAAAGTCGTTTTAATCCCAGTAATGGTTTTAGACTGATTTATTTGGGAAATGCTAAATAATTTAGATATACTTACATATTCCTTTTTTCATAGAAAGGTCCTTCCTTATCGAATAACTTTTTCATTTCTAAATTAAAAATAAGAATTAAGAAAAAACTATCTGCCTTTTTTTCTTTGTGGTAGGAATAACAAAGTTGCGAAAAGAGCTTAGCTAAAGGATTTTTTTGAATATTTTGTTGATTTAGCATATAAAAATGGATGGAAACACACCTTTCTTTCCTCAGTTCGAGTAAAAAAATAATGAGAAAAGATGCCCGAAGTCATTCTTTATCACTAAATAAGGACTAATTCGAAAAACCACAATCTTTACGAAAACAGCCTTGCTAAAACATTTATTATTTCTATGTGCTTACATCAAAAAAAAGACCATGGTCAGCTGACCATGATCTTTACTAGATTAGTAGATTCCCACTGCATCAAATGCTTGATTGACACTGTTCACTTCTGCACTACTTGCACCGTATAAGTCTGTTGCGCTTTGAATCGTAGCTGACCGTAATTGACTAAACGTGGAATTAGGTGTTAAGTATTGAGTCAAAGCTCGGTAGAATGTGTCACCAATCTTGTCCCTTCCAATCCCATTTACTGTCACACCGTAATGCTTACCACCTTCACTTAAAAGGTAGGCTGCTTTATTCACTATGCCACTATTAATATGGACGCCCCCGTTATCCCCTGTTCCCGTGTAACGAACCGAATAATGATCTGGGTCATTATATTTGCTTGGATTACTTAAGGATCGAAGAGCATCATTTGCCACTCCTGGTGTATAGATGTCCTCACCCAATTCCCAATCTGGATTATTATTAGCATGAAATTCAACTAATGTTCCAAAAATATCAGACATTGCTTCGTTGATTGCACCCGACTCATTTTGGTACACTAGATCTGCAGTTGTATCTGTTACCGCGTGTGTTAATTCGTGTGCAACTACATCTAGTGACCCAGAAAGTTCTACAAAAGTGGTCCCATCACCATCACCATATACCATTTGCTGACCGTTCCAGAAAGCATTGTTATAGCTTCGACTGTAATGTACCGTTGATTTCAGTGGAGCTCCCAATCCATCATAACTATTTCGGTTAAACACATCTAAATAATAATCATACGTTACACCAGCATAGTGATGAGCATCTACTGCCGCTCCGTCATAGGAGGCATTTAATAGATTGTCTGCATCTCCCCATAAGCTGCCAGGAAGTCGATTGCGGTTTTTAGCGTCGTATGTGAACACTCCACCTCCTCTGGTATTATCTTGTAGATAATAGGTTGATGAAGATAAGTAGGTGTTGAGAGATTTTTGATCTCCTAACACACCCAGACCAGTTCCAACTGCATTCGTTCCACTAGTAGAACCTCCCCCAGGCTTTCCTCCATTTCCTTTTCCATCTGCGATTTCATTTATCTTATTCAATACCTTTCCTGTGGATGCATCGATAAAGTAGTTCCAATTCCCAGGTTCAGGGTATAAGAAATTAAGATTAACTTTATAGGCATAGTGTGCTTGATCTCCATCGACAAACACAACTAAATCTGAATTCGGGGTGTACTCATATTCTGGTTTTTCTTCCAATGATTGAGCAAGATCTTGTTCAGCTAAAAAAACGGCCTCTTGTTTTTTTAGTTTATTTCCTTCTTTTAAGCTGGATTTACTTGCTAAGTTCGGTTGTGCAGCACCTGAAATGGCGGTCAACACACCTTTTGAATCCACATGGGCTGTCACAACGGCTCCGTATACAGGCGTACCTTTATGCACCTGTTGAAGGCGGAGGTATGTATATCCTAAGTTATCCTCTTTCTTTTCTTTCACTACAAAAGAGGTTTTCGCATCTCCTGCAAATTTGAACTTACTACTATTCTCATTAAAATAACCAAACACGACATCTTCAGCTTTTTTGCTAGAAGCCTTTGTTAATTTACCTGCGATAAATTCAGGCGTCCCGTTCTTTTGGCTCCAATTAATCTTCTCTTTAACATTCGCTGCCCCAAATGCCGTTGATGAGACCATCGGACTTGCGGCTAATCCAGCTGCTAACCCTAATACTAGTAACTGCTTTTTCAAATAGAAACACTTCCTTTTCTTAATTTTGTTAATATTCAGAACATTAACAATACATAATATAATACAGTTTTTAGTATATTGCTAGTTTTCATTCACTCTTTTATTAAAAACAGGATGAACTACCCATTCCTCTGCATGAAGCTGAATATTTTATCAAGACTATTGAAGTAGGAAACTAGACCTTTACCCTTCCTATACAAACCTCATTTGACTAATCACTATGAATGGCGAAAAGAGAGCCTCCATTCAAACAAAAGGAACTTCCCCATGGGGAAGTTCCTTTTGTTTGAATGTGGTATTCTCTATCGTTTATTTAGTTCTTGCAGCAATAACGTATTAATTATTTGTGGGTTTCCTTGTCCTTTTGTAGCTTTCATCATTTGACCGACAAGAAAACCGACTGCTTTTTTCTTTCCATTTTTATAATCTTCAATTGATTGTTCATTTTGATTAAGTATTTCTGTAATGATTTTCAGTAATTCGCCCTCGTCAGAGATTTGAACAAGTCCCTTCTCCTTAACAATGACTTCTGCGTCACCGCCTTTTTCAACTAGTTCTTTGAAAACGGTTTTCGCAATTTTAGAAGAAATTACGCCAGATTCGATTAATGAAATCATACCAGCAAGACTCTCAGGAGTTAGTGCAACAGCCGATAACTCTTTTTGTTCAGCATTTAAGTAAGCAGACACCTCTCCCATTAACCAGTTTGATGCAAGTTTTGCTTCTGCTCCTGCATCAACCGTTGCTTCAAAGAAATCCGCCATTTCAATGGTCATAGTCAAAACTTTAGCATCATGTTGAGGTAATCCCAGCTTCTCTGCATATCGTTTTTGTCGTTGATCTGGAAGTTCAGGAATTTCCGCACGAATCCGCTCTTTCCATTCTGCATCAATATAAATATCCACTAAATCAGGCTCAGGGAAATAACGGTAATCATCTGATCCTTCTTTTACACGCATTAAAAGTGTCTTGCCATTCGCCTCGTCAAAGCGACGGGTTTCTTGTTCAATTTCTCCACCAGCTATGAGGACTTCTTCTTGCCGCTTCTCTTCGTATTCCAATCCCTTTTTTACAAAGTTAAATGAGTTTAAATTTTTCAATTCTGTTTTCGTTCCCAATTCCGCTTGTCCTACAGGTCGAAGTGAAATATTCGCATCACATCGAAGGGATCCCTCTTCCATTTTGCAATCGGATACGCCAGTATATTGCACAATGGCTTTTAGTTTCTCTAAGTAAGCATAAGCTTCCTCTGGAGTACGAATATCAGGTTCTGACACAATTTCTACGAGTGGTGTTCCTTGACGATTGTAGTCACAAAGCGAGCCGTCTGCTGTATGAGTTAGTTTACCTGCATCTTCCTCTAAATGAAGACGAGTAATCCCTATGCGTTTTTTCTCACCATTCACTTCGATATCGATCCACCCGTTTTCGCCGATAGGTTTATCGAATTGAGAGATTTGATAGGCTTTCGGGTTATCCGGATAAAAATAGTTTTTCCGATCGAATTTAGTCACATCAGCGATTTCACAATTAAGCGCCATCGCAGCTTTCATCCCAAATTCAACAGCAGTTTTATTTATCACAGGAAGAACTCCTGGATACCCTAAATCGATAACATTGGTATTCGTATTAGGTTCCGCACCAAAGTGATTAGGTGCAGATGAGAAAATTTTGCTATTTGTCTTTAACTCTACATGAACTTCGAGTCCAATAACCGTTTCAAATTTCATTCTGTTCCCCCCTTATAGCGCTGGTCTTTTTTTATGGAAATCGGTTGCTTGCTCAAACACATGAGCCACTCTATAAAGCGAGCTTTCATCAAAATGCTTGCCAATCACTTGTAAACCCAGTGGTAGGCCTATTGAAGAAAAGCCACATGGAACAGAAATGGCTGGAACGCCTGCTAAATTCACCGGAATTGTCAAGATGTCATTCGCATACATCGTAAGTGGATCTGCTATCTTTTCGCCGATTTTAAAAGCTGGTGTTGGTGTAGTAGGTCCGATAATGACATCGTATTTCGCAAATACATCTTCAAAATCCTTCATAATTAGCGTGCGAACTTGTTGAGCTTTTTTGTAGTAAGCCTCATAATAACCTGAGCTTAAAGCAAACGTTCCAAGCATAATTCGACGTTTGACTTCATCACCAAATCCTTCCGCACGTGATTTTTTATAAAGATCAATTAAGCTTTCCGGATTTTCGGTGCGATACCCGTAACGAACACCGTCAAAGCGGGCAAGATTTGCTGATGCTTCAGACGAAGACAATAAATAGTACGCGGCTACACCATATTTACTATGCGGAAGCGAAACTTCTTCCCAAGTCGCTCCTAACCTTTCAAGCACCTCTAATGACGCTAACACTGATTGGCGAGCTTCTTCTCCAACACCTTCGCCCAAATACTCCTTTGGCACGGCAATTTTCATCCCTTTAATATCGCCTGTTAATGCCTCTAAAAAGTTTGGCGTCTCCAGATTGGCTGATGTAGAGTCTTGCTCATCATAGCCCGCGATAGCTTGCATTAAATAGGCATTATCCTCCACATTTTGAGTGATTGGACCGATTTGATCTAACGAGGAAGCGAAAGCAACCAAACCGAAGCGAGATACTCGACCATAGGTTGGCTTCAAACCGACCGTCCCAGTGAAGGCAGCAGGTTGCCGAATTGATCCACCTGTATCTGATCCCAAGGCGAACGGGACTTCACCCGCCGCTACAGCTGCAGCCGATCCACCAGAAGAACCACCTGATACAGTCTCTAAGTTCCATGGGTTACGAGTTTTTTGGAGAGCTGAGTTTTCAGTTGATGATCCCATTGCAAATTCATCCATATTGAGCTTCCCAATAGTAATAGATTCAGCATATTGAAGCTTCTTCACTACGGTTGCATCATAAATTGGGTCAAAATTTTCAAGCATTTTACTGGAGCAGGTTGTGCGAAGACCTTTGGTCACGATATTATCCTTTAGGCCAATCGGCATTCCAAACAGTAACCCTTTCCCTTCCTCTGTTCCCAGTTTTTCATCTTGCTTTTTGGCGAGATCACGTGCTTTTTCTTCGTTTAAAGTGACAAATGCCTTCACTTTGTCATCGACTGCACTGATGCGTTTGAATGAATGATCAACTAAATCGGTCACTGTAAGTTCTTTTTTATGTAATAATTGCTGAAGCTCAGACAATTTATGATCAAATAATGACACAATACTTCCCCCTTAATCCATAATCGATGGTACAACAATATGGCCGTCCTTATGCTTCGGCGCATTCTTTAACACTTCTTCACGAGCAAGTCCTTTCACAGACTGATCTTTACGGAAGACATTTTTCAAAGGAATCACATGAGATGTTGGCTCCACATTACTCGTATCAAGTTCATTTAATTGTTCGGCAAAGCTAATAATTGAATCTAATTGTTGTGTGAATTTCTCTACTTCTTCTTCAGACACAGCTAGTCGAGCTAAGTTAGCTACATGTCTTACTTCATCTTTTGATATTCTCGTCATTTCCTTCACCTCCAAATGGTTGGAACTCTCTCAATGTTAAACACATCTTATCAAACCTCGATAGAAACTGACAACATTTTACGAAAAATCGCTTGGAAGTACGCTTACTTACTATAGAACCTCCTTATCAATAACGGTATGAGCCAGTTTTTATGGGCTCTGACTTACTTTTATCTATCTTAATATGACGTTTCATTCATCATAAAAGGTGAGTTCTCAGAAATTTGATCTTTCGGACAAATATAATAATCTTAATAACTATGCCCCTGTCCTTTCTGGGCTAATCGATCCATGATTATATTCACCTTTTAAAAAAATGGGATATTTTTTTAAAGATATAAGAAGGGTGGGTGAATACAAAAAGGACTACCGCCAGTGAGCAACCCTTACCATAAATTCTATAAAAATGAGGACATTCACATCTACCTTTTTCCCTGAATCTTACTTGAGCTTTCAAAAAACATAAAAATATCCACTCTATTCCCGCACTTCTTCAAATGCTTCATGTTGCTTCGTAATATCCCGTTCTAATAGAACTCACGATGGAATCATATTAAGGAATTACTTTCCCTTCAATTGTTTTAGGAAGGCTCATTTCGTATGCATTGTGTCTATTTCATATGATTTTTGGTTAAGTCCTTCATTTCACTACTAATTCCCATCAAAAATAGACGAAATGCTGCCCGGTAAAAAAGCCACAAACTTTGCGAAAATACCTATTAGAAAAAACTGTACCTATAAGGATACAGTCCCCTTCTTTCAGTTCACCCGAGATACCTTCTACATAACGCGGGAAATATTGTTTTTAAAGCATTACGCACTTCACCCTTCTGGACGAACATTTGTACAATCATATTAAATTCTAAGTTAAAGGGTTACTCGTTTGATTTTTTAAAAAGCTTTTTAAATAAGGACATTTTTTTTTGATTTTTAGGAGCAGATACTGATTTTGGTGTATCTGATAAAAAAATGTCCTCCTTATCAATGGCGAAATCATGCGCAAATACAAGTCCATACTCACTGTTATATTCCTTATTTGTCACCATTGTGTATTGAATGCTGTGCTTATTCGATTTCTTAATATAATCCGACAAATACGAGTAGTTCATATTTCCATTGAGATAGAGATGAGCTCCTGCATTCTGCTTCATAAGGTCTTCCACCTCTGGATATACTCCACTTCTACGCACCTGACTTTGAGTGAGCGCAATAACCACTCTTTCACGCAACGTTCCCAAATACCTTCTCCGTTCATCTGGGTTGATTTCTTTTGCTCCATAAATCCCGTCCTGTAAATAATCGTCGACCGTTTTCTTCGACATCAGAAAACCTCCTTTTACCCTATTCTAACCTTGGTACTTCTTCTCTACTACTGTATGAAAAAGAATCAAAAATGTAAATTGAATTTAATGGGACCTAGGGTTTTCCAATGGAAAATACCTCTCATCTATTACTTTTTATCTTTTATACGAAAATACTTGGCTTTCCTACTTTAAAATTTCGATCTCAATCAAGCACCTTCATTGCTTGTGAGTGACGGAGCACAAATGCTTACATTCATAAAAAGGTAGCATAACCTTGCTTCGGATCTATTCAGATAGTTGGCAACAAGAAAGAGTACTATCAAATGTCAATCAAACGTTTGATTGAACTTCTGTATCCCTTGATATCACTTGCTTTAGTCCCTTTGTTCAATCGTTTGATTGGTTTTTTTCTCTGCTTTTTCTCCTATTCCCAGTTCACGATCCCCTTTTTTCAATCAAACGTTTGATTGAACTTCTGTATATTTTGGTATCACTTGCTTCACACCCTTTATTCAATCGTTTGATTGGTTTTTTTCTGCTTTTTCCCTTTTCTCAGCTCACGATCCCCTTTTTTCAATCAAACGTTTGATTGAACTTCTGTATCTTTTGGTATCACTTGATTCACACCCTTTATTCAATCGTTTGATTGGTTTTTCTCACTACTTTTTTTCTTTTCCCAGCTCACGATCTCTTTTTTTCAATCAAACGTTTGATTGAACTTCGGTATCCTTTGGTATCACTTGCTTCACACCCTTTATTCAATCGTTTGATTGGTTTTTCTCACTACTTTTTTTCTTTTCTCAGCTCACGATCTCCTTTTCTTCAATCAAACGTTTGATTGAACTTCTGTATCCCTTGATATCACTTGCTTTAGTCCCTTTGTTCAATCGTTTGATTGTTTTTTTTCTCTGCTTTTTCTCCTATTCCCAGTTCACGATCCCCTTTTTTTCAATCAAACGTTTGATTGAACTTCTGTATCTTTTGGTATCACTTGCTTCACACCCTTTATTCAATCGTTTGATTGGTTTTTTTCTGCTTTTTCCCTTTTCTCAGCTCACGATCCCCTTTTTTCAATCAAACGTTTGATTGAACTTCTGTATCCATTGATATGACTTGCTTTAGTCCCTTTGTTCAATCGTTTGATTGGTTTTTTTCTCTGCTTTTTCTCCTATTCCCAGTTCACGATCTCCTTTTTTCAATCAAACGTTTGATTGAACTTCTGTATCCCTTGGTATCACTTGCTTCACACCCTTTATTCAATCGTTTGATTGGTTTTTTTCTCTGCTTTTTCTCCTTTTCCCAGCTCACGATCCCCTTTTTTTCAATCAAACGTTTGATTGAACTTCTGTATCCCTTGATATCACTTGCTTTAGTCGCTTTATTCAATCGTTTGATTACGGAGTTTTAGCAATGAATATTGCTAAAACTGCAGTATATAATCCGGAAAAGATAGGTTTTGGTGTATCTTTCAGCCTACTTTCGATCGAGATCAATACAAAATTTCATATACAACAATGTATACGAAAGGAGCCTACGGTTTACTATTTGCTAGTCATATAAATTAAACCCACTGGCAAAAGCCAGTGGGTTTAATTTATATAACTACTTACCAATTTACGATTATTTTGTGCTTGTAAATTGTTCTTCTTCAGTAGATCCTTTTAATGCTGTAGTAGAAGAATTTCCACCTGTGATGGCGAGTGACACTTGATCAAAATATCCTGTCCCTACTTCACGCTGATGACGAGTCGCTGTGTAACCGTATTTTTCAATGCCAAATTCAGCTTCTTGTAACTCAGAGTAGGCAGCCATCCCTCGCTCTTTATAGCCTCTTGCCAGCTCAAACATAGAGTGATTTAAAGCATGGAAGCCTGCTAGTGTAACGAATTGGAACTTATACCCCATTTCTCCAAGCTCCACTTGGAATTTAGCGATGGTTTCATCATCTAATTTTCTCTTCCAGTTAAAGGATGGAGAGCAATTATAGGCTAATAATTTACCTGGGAACTTTTCATGAATCGCTTCGGCAAAGCGACGGGCTTCCTCAAGACTCGGTTCAGACGTTTCACACCAAACTAAATCAGCATACGGAGCATACGCTAATCCTCGCGCAATTGCTTGATTAAGGCCTGCTCTCGTTCTGAAAAATCCTTCAGGCGTACGCTCACCAGTAATAAACTCCGCATCGACTGGATCAACATCACTAGTAATTAAATCAGCTGCATTGGCATCAGTCCGGGCAACAATTAAGGTCGGTACGCCCATCACGTCTGCCGCTAAACGAGCCGAAATTAAATTACGAACTGCCGTTTGGGTCGGTAATAATACTTTTCCTCCCAAATGACCACATTTTTTTTCAGAAGATAGTTGGTCCTCAAAATGTACAGCTGCTGCTCCTGATTCAATCATGCCTTTCATTAATTCAAACACATTTAATTGTCCTCCAAATCCTGCCTCTGCATCGGCAACAATCGGTACAAAGTAATCCAGTTCATCATCACCTTCCACGAATTGAACTTGATCCGCCCGCTGAAGAGCTTGGTTGATACGCTTAACTACATGTGGAACTGAGTTGGCTGGATATAAACTTTGATCGGGATACATATGTCCTGAAAGATTCGCATCTGCCGCTACTTGCCAACCACTTAAATAGATGGCTTTTAATCCTGCTTTTACTTGCTGAACGGCTTGATTTCCTGTTAAAGCTCCAAGCGCATTAATGTAATTTTCTTCACGAAGTAGATTCCATAATTTCTCAGCTCCACGACGAGCTAGCGTGTACTCAATATCAATTGAACCGCGAAGTTTAATCACTTCTTCCGCTTCATATGTGCGTGTAATACCATCCCAGCGTTGATCCATTTCCCAGTTCTCTCTCAACATGTCGACTCGATTTTGTTTACTCATTTTCATTCCTCCAATTAGTTTTCTATATTTTTTAGACTCAATTAAATACTGATGTTGTTACTCCCACTCTACAAATCCCAGAATTGGAATGCTTTTTTTCAGGTTTTCGCTTTCTCTTCGAAGTTAGCATCACCTCTTACCTTATTGGGTGAAATCTGTCTGTTTACTGCAGAAGTTTATAACCTGGAATAGTTAAGAAATCGACAAATTTATCTTCCTTGATGAGCGAGTCAAATAATTCAACCGCTTGCTCATACCTACCATTTTTATAAATCTCTTGACCAACTTCCTTCTGGATATTTTCTAGTTCTTCCTGTTGCAATTCATCGTACAGCTCCAATGAAACCTTGCGACCATCCTCTAACACACCTTTTGGATGGCGTAACCACTGCCATAACTGTGCACGAGAAATCTCGGCTGTTGCAGCATCTTCCATTAAATTATTGATAGGCGCAGCGCCTCTTCCGCTTAACCATGAAGCAATATACTGAATTCCTACATTAATATTTAAGCGAACGCCTTCTTCCGTGATTGTTCCTTGTGGTACATCCACAAGCTCTTCTGCTGTCACCTTCACTTGTTCTTGTTTTTTAGTTCGAATCTGATTTGGTTCACTCATTTCACGATTAAAAGCCTCATAAGCGACGGGAACTAATCCTGGGTGAGCCACCCATGTACCGTCATGACCATCTTTTGCTTCGCGCTCTTTATCTGCCCGTACCTTGTTATACGCTTCTTCATTCTTTTTTTCATCGTTCTTCACTGGAATTTGCGCGGCCATTCCACCCATTGCTGGTGCTAACCGTTTATGACATGTTTGAATCGTCAATAGCGAATACTTTCTCATAAAAGGAACAGTCATTGTCACTTGTGAACGATCTGGCAAGATAACATCCTCTTTTTCACGCAGCTTTTTTATATAACTAAAAATATAATCCCAACGTCCACAGTTTAATCCTGCCGAATGCTCTCGAAGCTCAAATAAAATTTCATCCATTTCAAATACAGCAGGCAGAGTTTCAATTAAGACCGTTGCTTTAATGGTCCCTCTCGGAATCCCAATATATTTCTGAGCATATACGAATACATCATTCCATAAGCGAGCCTCTAAGTGACTTTCTAGTTTAGGTAAGTAAAAATAAGGACCTCGGTCTTCCTGAACTAAACGGGCAGCATTATGGAAGAAAAATAAACCAAAGTCTACGAAACTAGCAGAAATCGAGTGACCGTCTAAAGTAATTTGTTTCTCTTCTAAATGCAAGCCCCTTGGTCTAACGTTTATAATGGCCGTTTCTTTGTTTAACACATAGTTTTTCCCATTTTGCCCCCCAAATGAGATCGAACCACAAACTGCGTCTCTCATATTTATTTGACCTTCTATCACATTTTCCCAAGTGGGAGAAGTCGCGTCTTCAAAACAGGCCATAAAACTTTTCGCACCCGAATTTAGTGCATTAATCACCATTTTCCTATCGACAGGGCCAGTAATTTCAACTCTTCGATCTTGTAATGCTTCAGGGAGAGGAGCAATCGTCCAGTCGCATCTTCTTATATGTTCCGATTCAGAAAGAAACGTAAATTGCTCTCCTTGATTCAACTTTTCCTGTTTTTCCCGTCTTGCTTGTAAAAGATCTAATCGATGAACACCGAATCTCCTTTCAAGTTGCTCAATAAACTGTAGAGCTTCCGGCGTTAAAATCTCTTGAAAACCTTCTTCCATCCTTCCGTTCACTTTAATACCTGCCGTTTGTGTTGTCATTCGCAGTTCCCACATCCTTTTTAGCTTTTTCATTTCTATTATTACTCTGCTCTACTTTGTTATAATACAGTTTTATTTTTATATTTGTATTATATAACAGTGATTCCGAAAAGGAAACACCTTATGCCTAATTTTTCAGAATTTTTATTCGACATGTTTTTCAAACCCGCTTAAAATAAAAACCCCCTATGGCGAAATCGCCATAGGGGTTACCCAGTTAAATTGCCCAGACCGTATATTTATAGTCTAAAGCGGGTCTTTATGTGATTGATGTTTCATTGTCATTTTCAATAGCTTCATCAAATTCTGCTATAATTGCTTTGCGCGGATGGTTTCCGATATAGCTGAACACCACAATTGCAATCGATGCTAATATAAATCCAGGTACGATTTCATATAAATCGAACTTAATGAACTCAATCTCCGTTAATTGCTTCCAAACCACAACGGTTACAGCCCCTGTAATAATACCAGCTAATGCTCCTAGTCCATTCATTCTCTTCCAATAGAGAGCGAATAGTATAACCGGGCCAAAGGCAGCACCAAAGCCACCCCAAGCATAACTAACTAAGTTTAGAATTGACCCGCCGCTAGATTTGTTTCCAATATACGCAAGTGTGATCGCAATCACAGATATGACAATAACACCCGCACGTCCTACCCACACTAATTCTTTATCAGAAGCATTTTTTCTAAATAATGCTTTATAAAAATCTTCAGCAAGAGCACTAGAAGATACAAGTAATTGTGAATCAATCGTACTCATAATAGCTGAGAGGATGGCAGCTAATAAGATGCCTGATACCCACGGATTAAAAAGGACATCGGCAAAATAAATAAATACTTTTTCTGACTGATTGATTTCTCCAACAATCAACGGGTCATCAGCAAAGTAAGGAACACCTGTGATTCCGACAACAATGGCTCCAATTACTGAAATAATCATCCAAGTCATCCCGTAAAAACGGGCTTTTGGCACTTCTTGGGTTGAACGAATTGCCATAAATCGGGTGATGATATGAGGCTGTCCAAAATATCCTAATCCCCACGCTAAAAGTGAAATTACTCCTAATGTGGTTACCGAGTCAACCGGATCTAAGAGAGAAGGATCAATTGAACGTACTTGATCAAGCGTACTTCCAATCCCACCTAGTTCATAAATCGCTACAATTGGAATGATCACAAGAGCACCAAACATTAATAACCCTTGAAAGAAATCGGTCCAACTTACAGCTAAGAACCCACCTAAAAACGTATAAGATATAATCACGACCGCACCAATAAAAAGAGCCATATTATACGTCATATTGAAAGTTTCTTGGAATAATAATGCCCCTCCAACTAAACCAGAAGAAACATAAAATGTGAAGAAAATAAGAATAACTAGTGCAGACACAATACGTAGCACTCTAGAAGAATCTTTGAAGCGATTCTCAAGAAAATCAGGAACCGTAATGGAATCATTCGCAACTTCTGTATACGAACGTAACCTTGAGGCAACAAACTTCCAATTGAGGTAAGCACCGACAATTAGACCAGCACATAACCAGATAGCATCTAATCCAGTTGCATACGCAAGGCCTGGTAACCCTAATAGTAGCCAAGAACTCATATCCGACGCTCCTGCACTTAAAGCAGCAACCCCTGGTCCAAGACTCCTTCCTCCTAATACATAATCTGATAAATTACTTGTTAACCGGTACGAAATAACCCCGATTGCAAGCATAGCAATTAAATACACAATAAATGTTATTAAAGTAGCAGTATCCATGAAATGTGGCATTCTCCTTTTTTAGTAGTATGTTGTTTAGAATGAATCAAAGCAGACTTTCTATGATTCTTGTAAAGGATAAAAGGTAGCGAACCTATGCATGCATATTGAAAAAAAATTCATATTCATATCTAGTGAAAAATATATACACACTTTGCATGTTTCGAAACAGCTTATTAGCACCTAATAACCGTAACACATATAAATTATCTGAACAGATTGAATTTTCGTTTTTATTTTTTAAAATGAATAAAAATTCGTTATTTTTGAATATAAACTGTTTATGGAAACATCTAGATAATATCTATACACAAAAATTCATAAAATTAAATTTATCAAAACTACAATTTTAAAGAGAATTCATAAAATATTGTTTCCTTTCATCTTTTGGGTCTATTGACTTTTAAATTCAGTTTTAAGCTTTCAAGCCTTTTAGAACCGACTAAAATTCCTCAGTTGATACCTAAGTGGGGATACCTTCTAATTTATACTGTATCCATTGAATTACCCCCTGATACTGTCGCTTTTTGTTCTTATGCTGTTAGAAATGTAAAAAGTAGGTGAAGATGGTTATCGGAATTACAGAAAAACTCTCAAAAAGCTGCTCGATCGGACCCAGTAGACACAAAGGCAAAAATCATGAGATTCGTTTTTTTATAAATCCATAAAATCATTATTTGAAAAGTAATATTCCTATCAACTTCATACTGCAGCTCCGAAAGATGAAATAGCTGCTTACTTATGTGAAAAATCTGATGCAAATAACCGATAATATTTTAACTTCATTCCATCAAATAATGACGGCAGTCCACTAATCAAAATAATCCCAATAGTACTAAGAAGAGCTCGAACACAGAATTTAATAAATTTACCAACCTATTTCCATTTTATGTAAATAATAACATATTTATAGTGGAAGGTGCCCATTCTGAGGCGAAAGTCGAATGACGCAACCCCCTAGCCTGTATCGACCTTATAACTAGGATCCCCCGAATCTAGAATTCCTGCAAAACAAAAAAAGCCCTATAAAAGGACTTGATTTTACTACTCATATATATGAACAAAAGGTTCTTCTTTGCCTGCATCACGAACAAATAAAATTTCAGGACCATCAACTGACGTAACGGATATTTGTAGCGACAAATAGGAAGGGAAATGATCAATAATTAATCCCTTTAAATATTGAGCGAAACCAATGGTTTCAGCTTTTCCGTAAAACTGAATCGGAATTTCTATCTTCAAGTCCGATAATTGATCCCCTCGATAAAAACCCGTTCCAATCACACCATTAAAGTTTGGAAAATAGGCTTCCACGTCGTCTTTAAAGTTTTGGAAATACTGCCAATCGTCACGATGGTCTTCCTCGGCATCGTTTGATGGGAAAAGATAATATTTCTCATTAATATCTTGCCAACTAGAAATATTCGTTTTACCTTTGTCTATAAAAGTGGACGAAATAAAATTACCTGGAATGACCGCTGATTTCTTTTGTTGGTCAAATAGTGTAACCATAATAGGAATGTCGCTTATTTCTTCATCTGCCCTTAGTCTATTGACAATTTCTTGTGCGACTTTTTCCCCGTATTTGACGCGATCAGCTTTATCTACCTTATGCTCTTTGACATAAAATGTACCGTCTGCTTTCGTTTCTCTGTAATAATAAACGGAGTTCAAGGCTATTCCGATGGTCATTCCAGCGAGCTTCACTGCATTTTCTTCTGATTTCACGAAATAATCATGCTCTAGAACATGAGCGATATACAAAGGATTATCCTCATGTGCTTGGACAAACCCTTTTTCCTTTATCTCAGCTTCCGAAAGCACCGGATTCAAGCCAAGATTGTCTTCTTTATCCATCTTATACTCTTCCATCTGCTCTTCTGTATACTCTCGACTAAGCCATGCTTTGATTGTTTCTCCATCTAGCTTTTGCCCCTCACGAAACACATATTTTTCAGGGGAGAATTTGGATTGAGCTAGGCGCATCAACCCCGTTTCGAATTCAACCACATCATAGCGGGTGTTAATATTTGTGACGACATTTCCCCTTGCGGCACTTTCTTCAAATGGGAGAAGAACTTTGTAATAGTCTTCTGACACTTGAAAAGAAGGGATGATCCCCGTTTGACCTTGTTTGTTTTCATTTTCTTCCACAACTTTTTCTTCCTTTTGAAATGCTGGAGCACAACCGCTCATGATGAGCACCATTGTTAAGGACACGAATAACCATTTTTTCATCTGTGTACACCTCTTACTTGCTAAGTTCTTCGACAAGCTTCTCTTCATCCCAAACCTCTAGACCGAGCTCTCTTGCTTTAGATAACTTAGAGCCAGCGTCTGCACCTGCGATGAGAAGATCTGTTTTTTTGCTGACGCTTCCCGTTACTTTTCCACCTAAGCTCTCGATTTTTTCTTTTGCTTCACTTCGTGATAGTTTTTCAAGTTTTCCCGTTAGCACGATGACTTTACCAGCGAACAAGGAATCAATATCCTCTACCGATACAAGCTTTGGACCTTTATAGGTCAAATTCACGCCCGCTTCCTCTAGTTCTCTAATAAGTTCTTGTGCTTCCTCTTTCTCAAAATACGTGACTATGCTATCCGCCATTTTATTTCCAATCTCATTGATAGTGATTAGTTCTTCAAGGGTAGAACCTTGTAATTTTTCCATAGTTTCAAAATGCTGAGCGAGTGTTTTTGCTGCTTTAGCACCTACATGGCGTATTCCCAAGCCAAATAGTAGTTTCTCTAACGAATTTTCTTTCGTTGTCTGAATGGCTTGAATTAAATTTTCAGCTGATTTCTCACCTATTCGCTCAAGTGCAACTAGTTGTTCTTTCGTTATTGAATACAAATCTGCGACATCGACGATTAAGTTTTCATGAAAAAGCTGACTAATCACTTTTTCTCCAAGCCCATCGATATTCATAGCATTACGTGAAACAAAATGAATGAGTCCCTCACGAATTTGCGCTGGACATTTTGGATTAATGCACCGAAGTGCGACCTCTTCTTCTATTCGCACGAGCTCACTTTCGCACTCAGGGCAATGAGTAGGCATATGGTACTCTTGTTCCTCTCCTGAGCGTCGATCCAAGAGGACATTGACAACTTCAGGAATGATATCGCCTGCTTTTTTTACCACAACATGGTCACCAATGCGAATATCCTTCTCTCGAATTAAATCCTCATTATGAAGGGAAGCACGTGAAACAGTAGTTCCCGCTACCTTTACAGGATCCAAAATTGCTGTTGGGGTTATCGCACCTGTCCTTCCGACACTTAGCTCGATATCCCGTAATACCGTGATAACCTCTTCCGCCGGAAATTTAAACGCAACGGCCCAGCGCGGACTTTTCGCCGTAAAGCCCAACTCTTCTTGCTGAGCGAGAGAATCCACTTTGATGACGATTCCGTCAATATCATACGCTAAATGTGGTCTTTTTTCTTCCCACTGTGACACATATTGAATGACTTCGTCTATATCTTCACTTATTTGACGCTCTTTATTGGTTTTAAAGGAGAATTCATCTAGTAGATTCAAGGCTTCACTATGACTTGTTATTCCGGTTTCTCCTGAATCTGCGATACTATAAAGAAAGACATCTAAGTTACGAGAAGCTGCAATCTTAGGATCTAATTGACGAAGAGATCCAGCTGCAGCATTACGCGGGTTAGCAAATGGCTCTTCTCCATTCTCATTCTTAAGTTTATTCACATTATCAAAGGATTTCTTTGGCATAAACGCTTCTCCGCGCACTTCCATTGTGAGCGGTTCTTCTATTCGTAAAGGAATAGAGCGAATTGTTCTCAAGTTAGCGGTAATGTCTTCACCGACCGAGCCGTCTCCACGTGTAGCTCCTTGTACAAAATAACCATTTTCATACCGGAGGGAGACGGCGAGGCCGTCGATTTTCAGCTCACAGACGTAGCGAAAATCTTCCCCAACATTCTCTCGCACCTTGCGATCAAAATCCCGTAAATCTTCTTCATTAAATGCATTGCCAAGACTAAGCATCGGCGTGCGGTGTTCCACTTTTTGAAATCCTTCTAAAACAGCTCCCCCTACACGCTGTGTTGGGGAATCTGAAGTAAGTAAATCTGGATATGTTTCTTCAATTGACACTAGTTCTTTCAATAATTGATCATATTCTTGGTCGTCCACTGAAGGAGTATCTTTTACATGATATTCATAATTATAGTGATTTAATAACTCTTGTAACTTTTTTGCACGTAATTCTGCTGTTTGATGGTCCACTTAAAACAGCTCCTTCTTATACTTTTTGAACCGGAGCGAATTTCGCCAGCAATCGCTTGATGCCTACAGGACTTGGAAAAGCGATATCTAATTCCATAGAATCACCCTGGCCTTTCACACTAACGACCGTTCCCGTTCCCCATTTTTTATGCTCAGCTTTATCGCCCACTTGCCAACCGACTTTTTCTCCACCTGTTGTGTTTTGTACCGGGCGGCTCACCGGCTGCCTGCGAGGCTGATTCGCTCTTCCTTGGAAAAGAGAACCACCTGAGATAGGCTTCTCTTTGCCTACCTCTTCAAGTAAATCGCTTGGGATTTCACTTATAAATCGTGAAACAGGATTCATATTCGTTCGGCCGTATAGAGTTCGCATCTGAGCATTCGTAATAAAAAGCTCTTCTTCTGCCCGTGTAATTCCTACATAAGCTAAACGTCTCTCTTCTTCCATCTCATCTTCTTCCATCAGGGACCGGCTGTGAGGGAATACTCCTTCTTCCATTCCCATTAAGAAGACAACTGGAAACTCTAGACCCTTTGCAGAGTGGAGAGTCATCAAGACAACTGCATCTTGGACTTTCTCTTCTTTATCTAGCGAATCAATATCGGCAACTAAAGCTAAATCCGTTAAAAAGGCTACCAGACTCTTATCCTCACTACTCTCTTCAAAGCTTTTGGTAACAGATAAAAACTCGTCGATATTTTCTAAACGACTTTGTGATTCAATTGATTTTTCTGCTTTTAACATTTCTCGATAACCAGCTTTTTCGAGCACTTCTTCAACAAGCTCCGTTACCGACAAGTATTCCTGCATTTGCGTGTACTTATGAATCAACTCTCTAAATTGAAGAACACCACTCGTAATTTTTGGACTTAATCCAATGAAGTCAGCCTCAGCCAATGCTTGAAACATGGATAAGTCATTTGTTTGTGCATACCGAGCAATTTTGTCTATGGAGCCCGATCCAATCCCCCTTTTAGGGACATTAATGATTCGTTGTAAGCTAATATCATCATCTGGATTCGAAACTAATCGTAAATAAGCTAAAATATCTTTAATTTCTTTACGATCGTAGAACTTGGTTCCACCGACAATTGTATACTCAATATTTGACTTTAATAGTACTTCCTCCATTACCCTTGACTGAGCATTGGTCCGGTACAAAATCGCAAATTGAGAATACTTCCGTTTACCTCCATCAACCAATTCTTTAATTTTCCCTGCAACAAACTGAGCTTCACTTTGCTGATTATCCGCACGGAAATAGGCAATTTTTTCACCTTCTGTATTTTCAGTCCATAAGTTTTTCGGCTTACGGTTTAGGTTTTTCTCAATTACATTATTTGCGGCAAGCAAAATCCGTTTTGTCGACCGATAGTTTTGTTCAAGGAAAATCGAACGCGCTCTCGGGTAATCTTTTTCAAAGGATAAAATATTGGCAATATCCGCACCGCGCCACCGATAAATTGATTGATCTGAGTCCCCAACCACACAGAGATTCTGAAAACGAGACGCCAATAATTTTACGAGCATATATTGTGCCCGGTTTGTATCTTGATACTCATCAACATGAATGTATTGAAATTTACGTTGGTAAAATTCCAGCACCTCTGGAACTCGTTGAAATAAGTTAATCGTCGTCATAATTAGGTCATCAAAATCCAATGCCTGATTTTTCTTTAGGCGCTTCTCGTACTCTGTATACACATCGCTCGCTACTTGATCAAAATAGCTACCAGCTTGTTTGCTATATTCTTCTGCTTTCATTAGTTCATTTTTAGCAGATGAAATCATCCCCAGTAGGGCGCGCGGATCAAATTTCTTCGGGTCAATGTTCTTCTCTTTTAAAATCGATTTCACCACGGACTGCTGATCAGACGAATCTAAAATCGTAAAATTTCTACTAAAACCTATTCGATCAATGTCGCGACGTAAGATACGCACACACATGGAGTGAAAGGTCGAAATCCACACGTCTTCTCCAGCTCCACCTAGTATTCTGTTCACACGTTCTTTCATTTCACGAGCGGCCTTATTCGTAAATGTAATCGCTAATATATTGTAAGGACTAACTCGCTTTTCCACCATTAAATACGCAATGCGATGAGTTAACACACGTGTTTTTCCCGATCCAGCTCCTGCCATGATAAGAAGTGGACCATCTGTTGCTTGTACAGCTTCTTTTTGCGGAGGATTCATCCCGGTTAATAATTTCTCAGATAAATATTGCATCTCGTTTCCACCACCATCTTTAGAACGTTTGTTCTTATTATATCGTATTTCACGAATAAAAGCGAAAAGCGCCCGACTGTCGGCGACACGCATAAGCACAACCAGCTGAAGCTAAACACCAAAACCATTGTTAAAATTCACACGTTTTTTCCTTTTTAAAAAACTTATCTTGTTGTTTGTTTGACGGCTTCTACCGTTTTTAAAGCTTCCTTTAAATTATCATATATCACATTTCCCACGACAACGACATCCGATACGCCTGCCATCTCTGCGGCTTGCTCTGCAGACTGAATGCCGCCACCGTAGAATAACGTTGTTTCTTCTAATACACTACTTACTTTCTTTACTAGACTAGAATCACCGTATTGACCACTATATTCTAAGTAAAAAATGGGCAAATGAAACATTTTTTCTGCCATTCTTGCATATGCGACCACATCTTCGGTCTCAATATCGGCATTTGCATCTGTTAACAAAGCTGCTTTACATTCGGAATTTAAGATACAGTAGCCCTCGATGAGGATTTCATCCCAGTTCATGATATCACCGTACTCTTTTACCGCTTCATGATGTAAGCCGGTTAGCCATTGGGAACTGTTACTATTTAGCACAGTCGGAATAAAATACAAATCAAATCCTGGTGTTAGTGATTCTAAGTTAGATACTTCTAATATACAAGGTACGGTGAACCGACGAATTCTTGCCATTAAATCTAGCACAAGATCGAGAGTAACTCCGTCTGTTCCTCCCACTAATATCGCATCTGTTCCCGATTCACAAATTTTTTCTAAGTTCTTATCAGAAATCGGTTTATTTGGATCTAATTTATATACATGACGCCACATACGTACATCATACATCTTGTACCCTCCATTCACTTGTCCATTTCTCCATTATAGCATGTGACAAAGTGAGCTAAAAGAAAAGCATTGAAGTTCACCCCCCAATATTTACCCATTGTTTGTTATCGTAATTTGGAAAAAGCAGGACTTTTCAACAAGAATATTTTTTTGATATTAAACGGCCTCTTCTCGGCATAGATTCAAAACTTTATTATTCGAAGGAGGGTGAAAAATGAAAAAACAAAGCACCAAAAACCATATCATCTGCACTACCTTATCTAACTTTAGGATTCCCCTTTCCATTCTCCTCCTTGTATTTATAGATGGAATTTGTGCACAGCTTCATCCTTTTATTAGTGGTCTATTCGTTAGCTCCCTGATTCTGGTCCACTTAAGCCTATCTCCTTTTAAAAAGCTGTTTTCACAAAGTTTATTGCTTTTCGAATCAGTCTATACACGTTGATATAGCTTCGTTTCGGGGCATTTTTTCATCAATTTGTGATAAAAAGCACTGCTAAAGTGGAGGATTCCATCGATATTTCATGGTAAACGAAAAGGTCCTTATTTGATTAATCAACAAAAAAAATCCACCTGATAAAAGATGGATTTTTTGTTTAATCTTCTTTCTTAATGCGGTCTAATGCCATTTCATAGGCATCATTACCGTAATTTAAACAGCGCTTTACACGAGAAATAGTGGCTGTGCTTGCCCCTGTCTCTGTTTCTATTTTATGATACGTTTTGCCTTCTCGAAGCATACGTGCCACTTCAAGCCTTTGTGCTAATGATTGTATTTCATTCACAGTACATAGGTCATCGAAGAAAAGATAGCTTTCCTCTAGGTTTTTGAGAGATAAGATCGATAGAAATAATTGATCGAGTTCTTTCCCTCTTAGTTTATCAATTTGCATTGTTTAGACTCCTTTTGCGATTAGATGAAACAAATTTACAGCTAAGAACAGTTCCTTAATAAGAAACCATTTCTGATATGCCCGGATTGGTCGGAATAATGGATATCCATGTTTTTCCTGGAACTAGTTTTGCTTGCTCTTCTCCATTATACGGTACAATTTGTCCATTTTCATACTTCCATGTAACTTCTAGTTTTTGGCTATTTTGAAAAAGTAAGGCTTTTCCTCCTCCTGTAAGGTTTAACTCGCGTCTACCTACAGAATCTATGATCTTGTGAGGCACTTCAACAACTAATACATTGCTTAATTTCACCTCGGAATTGCTTTCAAGGTCAAAGGTCTTCTCTCCTTTAACCGATCGTTCATACTTCCCAGATTCATATTGATAGGTAGCAGTATATGATGGATTGTGATAATAGTTTACCGTAAAAGAAGAAACATTTCCCGTTTTTGTCTCCTCATCGTTTGAAAAAAACGCATAACTTGCTGGTGCACCTTCCATATTGTAGCCTAGTTTATTTGCGCCCTGCATAATATTTTTAAAAGTAATATATGAGTTATGAGGGGCTACACGAGATTCTGCACGATGAAACAAAGACCCATCATACTGGATTCCGTTAAGGTGATCAATTTCGCCTCCGAATAACATTTCTTGCGCTTCTGGCGAATATCCATGAGCAATATAGATGCTCTGATAACTATTAGCAATATCAATAAAATAACCGCGTGCACTCCGTACAGGTCCAACTACAGTAGGGTAGTTGCTTTGGTATACTGCTAATAATCTAGTAATTTCCCCTTCTGCTAACAATTCATAAATTACATCTGCTTGAGACAATCCAGATTGCGGCCTTGCTTTCGGATGATTATTAACCGTAACTGTTATGGCTCTATTTGATGATGGAGTTTCTGTTTTTACTCCCGTTAAAGGATAGGTATAACTTACCGTTTCCTTTTCTTCTACATCATTCTTCGTGATGCTGGTGTTTTGTTCCGATATTTCTTCTACTTTCCCTACTTCTTGCGGCATGGTTGTCTCGTTGTCTCCACAAGCAGTTAGGAACATGATCACACCTATAAACACCGCTGCTTTTTTCCGCATATTGGTCACACCTACTTTTCAAAGCTGTTTTTATAGTCTATCTCATGATTGAGGGAAAAAGTACACTTTTTTTCATCACATCGTAAAGCCCCTTTTGGGTTACCCGAATATAGGGCAAATGTGTCGATGACAAAAACAACAATGTATACACCGGATCAGCAAAAGCATAACCCCGTCGGCTTAATTCCTCTTTCAACGTGCTTTCAAGCTCTATCAACTCACTCATTTCGCCATCATACATTATACCACTCAAAATCAGGGGAATTTCATGAACTAATTCGCCGTTCTCAACAAGAACCATCCCTCCACCGATCGCCTTCATTCTAGCAAATGCTTTTTTCATATCGTTTTTACTTTTCCCAATCACGATTATATCTCCTGTATTGGAAAATGAAGAGGCAAATCCGCTAACAGAATGAGAAAATCCTTTTATTAAGGTGCTAATTCGCCATTTTCCATGACGATCTAACAGCAATAAAAAGCTCTCATCATGATCAGTCGATAGCGACTCGAACGCGCAGTCAATCGACACCGTATACGGTTTTGTTATAACATCATTCACCATTTCAATTCCAAAAGGCATCGAAAATTGAAGTTCTTCATCAGTCAAATCCCATGGAAGAGTTAATGGCGGTAAATATTCCTTCCATTTTGGAACAGGCACCTTATACGTTTCACCATTCAAGTGTTTTATCCACTTCCCTTTTCCCATAACGGCAATGGGAGTAGGATTAGAAGGAGATTCTAAGAAGTTGATATTCGCAATTTTACCTGTACTAATCATTCCGTGAAGATGGTCGATTCCGTAATATTTCGCCACATTATATGTTACCATCTGATAAGCTTCTATTTCTGGAATCCCAGCATCAATCGTCATTTTGAGAAGCCAATCTAAAACCCCTTGTTCGTAAAAAGACGGTGTAGATCCGTCACTTGTGAGCATAAAGCTATCATAAGAAGTAATATCCAATTCCAATATCTCTTTCAATAGCTTGGGTAAGTCTGGCCGAATCGACGAATGGCGTAGCGTCACTTGATAACCATGCAATAATCGTTTATACACGTCTTCTCCAGTCATAGCTTCATGATCGCCATCTGCTCCAAATAGTTTCATTTTGGCTAATGTTGCATCTGACGCCCCTGGAAGATGGCTCTCCATCTTTTTCCCCAGCTTTTTCGTTTCCTGCATCCAATGAAGTAACATATCATCGCCAGCCATTAGCTTCGGCCAAGCTGTGAGTTCTCCTCCTTGTAATACATCTGGATGCTCAAGCCACCCTTTCACTTCCTCATTTGAAAATACTTTTTCTTCTTCTAACAATTCCGTTTGTGAATCAAAACGACTCCACCAGTACATTGAAACCGGAGATTGTTTCAACTCTTCTAATAAAGAAAACGCTTTCTTTTTACCTAATAATAAAGAGAGCATTAAATTGTCATTAATAATGGTTGTTGTTCCGGATAAGGATGCATAGTTCGCAAAAGAATGGGGATTATATAACTGAAATGGGTGTACATGCGGTTCAATGTAACCTGGGACAAGAAAGTAGTCCTTGCATTCGATAACTTCACTTTTCTCTGACATGAGAGGCATCGCTTCACCACAATAAACTATACGATCTTGATAAATCCAAATATTCCCTTGAACCCATTTTTTCAAGCTACCATGGAGATAACAAGCATTTTTCAGGATCGTCGTAGGCGATAGCTTCCCTTGTAAAATCTCTATATGTTCACGTATTTGTTTGCTTTTCCAACGATAGTGTCGTTCCAACTCAAACACTCCTCTAAATTTTAACTCTGATTTTTATTATCGTACCATATTTTCAAGTTTTAAGAATAGGTAAATATGTAAATTGTATAAAAATTCTGCATAAGGAAGTGTTTATTTTATGAAAGTTTCTCCTAATATCGGGATCATTAACGCATTAATTCGAATCACGACTGGTTTTACCATTCTTGCCTGGTCGACCGCAAAATTGTCTAAAAAGCCATGGAGAGAGTCGTATCTCCTCGTTGCTATGGTCGCTGGGATGAAAATCGGAGAAGGTATATTACGATATTGTCCTCTGACAGCGCTGTTTGAGAAAAGTGCCTCCACGATGGAGCAGAAAGATGTTGATATCGGGGAGATGATTCATGCTTTTAGTAGTAAGATGTCCGAGGGGGATAAGGAAGAATCAGATAAAGAGGATTTTCCAGATCTTCCTTACAATCCTTCTTAACCAAATGATTTTTGCGAAAACAGCGTAATCTAAACAAGGGAGTCCAATGAAACGGACTCCCTAATCTGAATGGAGGGAACAAAATGTTCTTAGAGTACATAACCGATATGACATTTGTTTTGGCAGCCTTGATAGGTGGTATTGTCGCTATTTTATTTGTGTATGTTCGAAAAACGAAGAAACGTCGCCCGTAATGGCTCGTTTTCCAATATCACTACGATAAAAAAATGGATCTATTGATAGCTTCATTAATTCTTTATATACCTTCGTATAAGCTAGCTGAATGCTATCCGCTTTTACCCCTACTAACAAAACCCTCCCTCCATTTGAGAGGATTTTATCTTTTTCTATTTTTGTTCCTGCATGAAACACTAGCGTTTCTTTCGACAACTCACGAAGACCTTCCACTTCTATGCCTGTTGCATACTCATTTGGATACCCTTTTGAAGCGAGAACTACACCTAGCACAGCTTGTGGCTCCCATTCTAGGGTAACATCCTCTTCTGTTAGTACAGAGCAAAAAACAGAACCTAGATCATTTTTCAGGCGTGGCAGAACGACTTGTGTTTCCGGGTCACCAAATCGAGCATTGAACTCAATCACCTTCGGACCTTGTTCTGTCAATATAAGACCTGCGTATAAAACGCCGCTAAATAAACGTTTTTCTTTTACCAACGCCTCAGCAACAGGCTTCACTATGCGATCTAATGCTGTTTTTAATACCTCATCCGTTATATGGGGAACAGGCGAATATGCCCCCATTCCACCTGTATTTGGACCTTGATCACCATCAAATGCGCGTTTATGATCTTGGGCAATCGCCATCGGGTATACTTTTTCACCGTTAACGAGTGACATAAAAGAGAATTCTTCTCCTTTTAGAAATTCCTCGATAACAACCTTGCTTGATGCTTCGCCAAACCGTTGATTCACCAGCATTTCTTCAAGAGTCGAGAATGCTTCGGCCAATGTTGTCGGAATCACAACGCCTTTTCCTGCTGCTAAGCCATCTGCTTTTATCACGATGGGTAAACCTTGCTTCTCAATATATCGTTTCGCTTTGTCTAAATCTGTAAACGTTTCGTATTGAGCAGTTGGGATATCATATTTCTTCATTAAATTCTTAGCAAATGCCTTGCTTCCTTCTATTTCTGCGGCTGCTTGAGTAGGACCAAAAATCGCTAAATTTTGCTCTTGAAAATAATCTACAATCCCAGCAAGTAAGGGATTCTCCGGTCCGACAATGGTCAGGTCCACGTTCTCTCTTCTCACAAATTTCACTAGTTCAGAAAAATTCATTTCATCAATCGGAACTGGTTGTGCAGCTTGCCTCATCGCCTCACTACCTGGGGCACAAAATACACGGTTGACACTTTCACTTTCGGAAAGTTTCTGGCAGACGGCATGCTCCCTGCCACCTCGGCCAATAACTAGTATATTCATCCTTTCCCCACCTTTCTTATGGGCTGAAGTTAACCCGGATTTATCTTATTTTTTGTATCTAAAGCAGCTTTATGTTTGTGGCTCTTTTCTAAAGGCTCTTTTCGTATACATTGTGGCTAAATCACCTGATTTTTGATTAAATCGCCCATTTCATTGTTATTTCCATCAATAATAGACGAAATGATGCCCGAAACAAAGCTAAATCACCGTTTATAGACTAGTGCGAAAAGCAACAAACTTTGCGAAAACAGCCTTTCTACATGAATTCGCGCAGTTAGTCGTTATAGCTTGAGGAACCAGGCTAATGCCGTCCCTGATCAGCCACTTCCGCTTTTCTTTGTCCAGCTGCAGTGGCTAGGGACTCGGGCATTTGTCAGCCCACTACGTGAAGCAGGCTTCACTTCGTGTTCTGCCAGATGCCTGCCGTCCCTGATCAGCCACTTCCGCTTTTCTTTTAGTGTTTAAAGTGTCTTATTCCTGTCATGACCATCGTGATTCCGTGTTCGTTTGCTTTTTTGATGGAATCTTCGTCCCGGATGGATCCTCCGGGTTGGATGATGGCTGTTATGCCTGCTTTTGCTGCTGCTTCTACTGTGTCGTCCATTGGGAAGAATGCATCTGAAGCCATGATGGATCCTTTGGCTTTTTCTCCTGCTTGGGCAACGGCAATGTTCGCTGCTCCCACTCGGTTCATTTGGCCAGCTCCCACCCCAACAGTCATATTGTCCTGAC
This sequence comes from Bacillus sp. 2205SS5-2, assembly GCF_037024155.1. Lineage (NCBI taxonomy): Bacteria > Bacillati > Bacillota > Bacilli > Caryophanales > Bacillaceae > Bacillus > Bacillus spongicola. The sequence continues at coordinate 18,316 of NZ_JAYKTS010000003.1, read as the reverse complement.
AGAGCACAATGGCATTTGACTTTACATGCTTAACGACTTTCCACCCTAGTTTAAGGGCATTCCATTCTTCCTCAGTTGGTTCACGTTCAGTCGCTACTTTTACATCGCCATCTTCTAGAGAAAATAAATCAAGATTTTGAACGAGAAGACCTCCTTCAACCGATGTTAGCATTTTCTCATTATTAGATTTACGATCAAAGGAAACGGTAAGAAGTCGAATGTTTTTCTTCCCGGTTAAGATTTCTTGCGCCTCATCGGTAAAAGCTGGTGCAATGACAATTTCTAAGAAGATTTCGTGGAGCTTTTTCGCTGTTTCTAGATCAACTGCTCGATTCAAAGCAACAATTCCACCAAAAATAGACGTTGAATCTGCTTCAAACGCTCTCTCAAACGCTTCTGAAATATTTTCTCCTACACCCACTCCACAAGGATTCATATGTTTCACAGCAACTGCTGCAGGCTCTGAAAATTCTTTCACAATTTGTAAAGCCGCATCTGCATCATGAATATTGTTGTACGAGAGCTCTTTTCCGTGATGCTGTCGCGCGCTTGCAATTGAAAACTCAGATCCAAGCGGAGAACGATAGAAGGTGGCTTGTTGATGTGGGTTTTCTCCATACCTTAGTGACTGCTTTCGTTCAAACGTAAACGTCATCTGCTCTGGCTGTTCTTCATTTGAATATTTGGTCATATACTCGGCAATATATGTATCATAGGCTGCTGTATGGCGGAACACTTTTGCAGCAAGCTTACAACGTGTCGCGCGGCTTACTTCCCCCTGATCCCTCATCTCCTCAATGACTACATTATAATCCAAGGAATCTACTAAAACAGTGACATTTTTGAAATTCTTTGCCGCTGAACGAAGCATGGTCGGACCACCAATATCAATATTCTCAATCGCTTCTTCTTCTGTTACAAAAGGCTTCGCAATCGTTTGTTGAAACGGATATAAATTGACACATACAATATCAATAGGGGAAATACCATGCTCCTTTAGTTGTTGGAGGTGGGATTCATCCTCTCGCTTCGCTAACAGCCCTCCATGTATATGAGGATGAAGAGTTTTCACTCGTCCTTCTAAAATTTCAGGGAAGTCGGTCACCTCGTCGACCCCCATCACCTCGATCCCACTATCCATTAAAACGGTCTTTGTCCCTCCGGTCGAAATGATTTCAAACCCAAGCTCTTTTAGGGAACGAGCAAACTCCACGATGCCACTTTTGTCTGAAACACTTATTAATGCACGTCTTTTCAAAATTGATTTCCCCTTTCTCACAGCAGCTATTTACTTCATTTCAGTGAATTGATGAAATAATTGATTTAACGTTCTCGGATAAAGCCAGTGTTCGACCTCATGAATTTTCTCTTCAAGACTTTCTCTCGTATCCATCGGTGACACAGGGATTCCTTCTTGTGCGACAATCTTGCCTGTATCCATTCCTTCATCTACAAAATGAATGGTCACACCGATGATTTTCACTCCTACCTTCAACGCTTGACCTACTGCATCCTTTCCAGGGAAGGCAGGCAAAAGCGACGGATGAATATTCACAATTTTATCTTCAAAATGTTGAAGAAGTGTTTTTCCCACCATACGCATATACCCTGCCAAAACGATAAATTCTATTTCTCTTTTCTCTAATTCTCTTAATATCTCTTTTTCAAACGTTTCTTTCGATGAAAAACTCTTAGGTACAAAGCTGTAGATCGGTATTCCAGCAGCTTGGGCACGTCTAATCACAAAAGCATTAGGATTATCGCAGACTAATAATTCCACACTTGCATGAAGATTACCCGCTTGTTCAGCATCTATTAAAGCTTGAAAATTACTTCCGTTTCCTGAGGCGAATACGGCAATTTTTTTCATCATTAGCCTCCGCTCTTTTCTTTTCATAATACCGTTTGCTTCTATTGACCGCAAAAGATTACCCCTTCAGATTCGTTGACTTTTCCAATAATCGTGGCATTTTCTCCTCGTCCAGCAAAGAATTCAACTAAATGTTCCGCCTCTTCAGCTGGTACAGCTAATACAAAACCAATCCCCATATTAAACACGTTATACATCTCTTCCTTGGTCAAGTTTCCAAGTTTTTGGAGAAAAGGAAAAATAGCTGGAACTTCCCACGATCCATCCACTATCTCAACCCCCAGTCCTTTCGGGAGCATACGAGGTAGGTTTTCGATAAACCCTCCACCTGTAATATGAGCCATTCCATGAATGGAGAAGATTTTTTTTGCTGCCAACACGGAGGTTGCATAGATTTTAGTCGGCGTTAAAAGCACATCTCCTAACTCGTTTCCTAACTCTGCAATATTCTCTTTCGGTGAATAGGAGTGATCTTCGAAGAGAATTTTACGAACTAGTGAGTACCCATTACTATGTAGACCACTAGAAGACAGCCCGATCAATACATCCCCTCTTTGGATGGCTTTACCTGTGATGAGTTCTTTTTTCTCACAAGCACCTACACTGAAGCCCGCAATATCATACTCATTCTCTTCATAAAGACCCGGCATTTCCGCAGTCTCTCCTCCAATCAGTGCACAACCAGCTTGTTGACACCCGTCAGCCACGCCTTTCACAAGGTTCTCAATTTTCTCTGGAACTGCTTTTCCACAAGCAATATAATCTAGAAAAAAAAGCGGTTCAGCTCCTTGTACGACGATGTCATTCACACACATCGCAACACAATCAATACCAATTGTATCGTGACGGTCCAACATAAATGCGAGTTTTAGTTTTGTTCCCACACCATCTGTTCCAGAAACGAGGACTGGCTCGCTCAACCCTAGAGAAGAAAGATCAAATAATCCTCCAAAACCGCCTAAAGCTCCCATAACTCCCTGTCTTTCTGTGCGTTTTACATGTTGACTCATCCGCTTGACAGACTCATAGCCTGCTTCAATATTGACTCCAGCTTTCTGATAGGAATTAGTCACCTTTTTGCCTCCTCTTGTTTTCTCTCCATATTCAACTTGACTCAACCCATCTAGTATTCGTATATTCGGTTTGGCTGTTTTCACACTAGCATAAATACCGGTTATCTGATAGGTTTCAAGGACACCTTTTCTTGTTTTTTGGAACGACATCACTGGCAATACGAAAAGAGACTTCAGCAAATGGCCTTAGCTCCTCTTTCCAAATCTAAAACCTAATAAAGCATTAGCCATGTTGCTCACATTATTTTGCTAATTCCTTTTCATGAGGCAGAACCGTTGAAGGATAAATTTCTGTTGGATATTGACCAGTAAAACAAGCCATACATTGCCCACAATTCGGACCTTCTTCTTTTCGCCCAATCGCTCTCACAGTTCCTTCTACGCTTAAAAAGGTTAATGAGTCTGCCCCAATCAATTTTCGAATTTCCTCCACCGAATGCTTTGAGGCGATGAGTTCCTCATGACTAGACGTGTCGATTCCATAGTAACAAGGGTTTTTTATCGGAGGAGAGCTGATAACTACATGCACTTCCCTTGCTCCAGCTTCCTTTAACATGCTTACAATACGTCTGCTCGTCGTCCCACGTACGATAGAGTCATCCACCATAACGACACGTTTTCCTTCTACCACACCTCGAACAGGGGATAGTTTCATTTTTACTCCTTGCTCTCTAAGTGATTGTGAAGGTTGAATAAATGTGCGACCGACATAGCGATTTTTGATTAACCCCATCTCATAAGGGATTCCCGTGTCCTCCGCATATCCGATTGCCGCAGAAATACTCGAATCCGGAACACCTGTCACCACATCCGCTTCAATAGGAGCCTCCTTGGCCAATTCTTTTCCAAGCGTTTTTCTCGCACTGTGAACGTTGATTCCACCGATATTGCTGTCCGGTCTTGAGAAATAAATATACTCCATCGTACAAATCGCTTTATTTCCAGAGTAAGAAAATGTATCCGTAGTGATCCCTTCATCGCTTAAGGTGACTAACTCTCCAGGTTCAATATCTCTTATAAATTCAGCCCCTATAATATCAAATGCACAGGTTTCAGATGCCACTACATACGAATCTCCTAATTTGGCAATCGAGAGTGGACGAAGACCATTTGGATCAAGTGCGACCATTAATTCGGTTTCTGTCATCAGTAAAAAGGCATATGCTCCCTTTAACATGGACAGCGCATTTTTGACACGATCTTTTAAATCTACATACCCACTTCGTTTAATTAAATGAGCCAAGACTTCTGTGTCTGAGCTTGTTTGAAAGATACTTCCCTGTCTCTCTAATTGATGCTTAAGAGCATTGGCGTTCACAAGGTTGCCATTATGAGCAAGCGCTAAACTTCCTTCCTGCGAGTGGAATAAAAGTGGTTGAACATTTTCATAGCCGCCCCCCCCCGCTGTAGCATACCGAACATGACCGATGGCAGCCTTTCCCTTTAACTCAACAAGTTTATCTGCACTAAAGACTTCTGTTACAAGCCCTTCACCTTTCATCCCCTTTAGAGAATTTCCATCACTTACGACAATTCCTGTCCCTTCTTGCCCTCGATGCTGAAGGCTATGTAAGCCGTAGTACGTAATTTGGGCAGCATCCTCCCTTCCCCAAATACCAAAAATCCCACATTCTTCATTTAATCCTTTGAGTTCAGCAAGCATGGAATCGCTCCTTTCCAAGCTTCTTCTAGTTCACAGATGGATGCTGATAACAGAACGTGTTTCTGATTCATCATGCAAAGCTCGCCATCACTCGAGACTTCGCCGATGTTAATGGCTTCTGGGATGATTTGCTCAAACTTGTGCACATCAGCTTCTTTTACCGATAAGAGATAGCGAGACTGTGTTTCACTAAATAATTCCGTGACAGAGTCTTCGAGTTCAACCTTGGCACCTAGTCCTTTCGTGTTAAAACAGCTTTCCGCTATCGCTACGGCCAAACCGCCTTCTGCAACATCATGAGCGGAAGCCACAACTCCAGCCTGAATGGCTGTTAAGATCATATTCTGTCTTTTTTTCTCGATCGTTAAATCCAAGGCAGGCGCTTTGCCTGATATCTTTCCTGTAACTAATTTTTGGAGTTCGCTTCCGCCAAACTCTGCTTTTGCTTCACCAAGCACATAGATTTTATTTCCGCTTTCTTTAAAACTTTGTGTAGTTATATGGTCAACATCCTCAATCAGCCCAACCATGCCAACAACAGGAGTTGGATAAACCGCTGTCCCATTCGTTTCATTATAGAGTGATACATTCCCTCCAATAACTGGAGCACCCAAAACACGGCAGGCTTCGCTCATTCCGTCTACAGATTTTTCTAGTTGCCAGAAAATTTCTGGTTTTTCTGGATTTCCGAAATTCAGGCAATCAGTGATTGCAAGAGGAGCTCCCCCCGAACAGACAATATTTCGAGCTGCCTCAGCAACAGCAATTTTACCACCCATTTCTGGATCTAGATAAAGATAGCGAGAATTACAATCTGTCGTCATTGCAAGAGCTTTCTTTGTCCCACGTATTCGCACTACCGCCGCATCACTTCCGGGACTCACAACCGTATTTGTACGGACTTGATGATCGTATTGCGAGTACACCCATTCTTTGCTAGCAATCGTTGGTTGTTTCAATAAAGACAGCAACGTTTCCTTGTAATCTGCTACTCTCGGAATTTCGTTATCCATTTGTTGAAATTCTGCGAAATAAGCCGGCACTTTCGATGGTTTGTGATAAACTGGCGCATCTTCAGCTAATGCATCCACAGGTACTTCGGCAACTAGTTCGCCACGATGAAGCAGTCGTAGTGTTCGATCATTAGTTACCTTTCCAATCGAAACCGCCTCTAACTCATATTTTGAAAATAAGTCGATGATTTCCTGTTCTCTTCCTTTTTTCACTACAATAAGCATCCGCTCTTGGGATTCACTTAGCATCATTTCATACGCCGACATGTCCCGTTCTCGCTGTGGCACTGAATCTAAATTCATTTCAATTCCTGATCCTGCTTTACTAGCCATCTCTGCGGATGAAGAGGTTAAGCCCGCCGCTCCCATATCTTGGATTCCAATTAAGGCCTCCATTTTCACAAGTTCAAGGCATGCTTCTAGCAGCAGTTTCTCCATGAACGGATCCCCTACTTGAACGGCTGGACGCTTTTCTTCTGATGCTTCACTTAGCTCCTCGGACGCAAAAGTTGCCCCGTGAATTCCGTCCCGTCCTGTTTTTGCTCCAACATACATGACTGTATTACCTACTCCATGGGCTTGACCTTTTTTGATGTCCTCATGATGAATCAGTCCGACGCACATTGCATTCACTAAAGGATTACCATCGTAGCATGCATCAAATTGAACTTCACCCCCAACCGTTGGAATACCGATACAGTTCCCGTAACCAGCAATGCCAGCTACTACTTCTTCAAAAAGATACCGAACACGAGGAGAAGCCAATTCTCCAAAGCGTAAAGAGTTGAGGAGCGCGACTGGTCTTGCTCCCATTGAAAATACATCACGTATAATTCCACCGACACCTGTTGCCGCTCCTTGATAAGGTTCAATCGCAGAAGGGTGATTATGGCTTTCAATTTTAAATACAACTGCTTGCTGATCTCCAATGTCAACGATGCCCGCTCCCTCTCCTGGTCCTTGTAGGACGTTCTCCCCAGTGGTTGGAAACTTGCTGAGGACAGGCTTTGAGTTCTTATATGAGCAATGCTCCGACCACATCACTGAAAATAAACCAGTTTCTGTATAATTCGGTGTTCGACCGAGAATCGTCTCGACTTTAACAAACTCTTCTTCCGTCAATCCCATTTCTTTATACAACTGCTTCTCTTTGATCATATCCGTCGTTGGTTCAAGCATTAATGACATGTGATTCCCTCCAGTGTCGTACAATTGATTGGAATATTTTTAACCCGTCCTGACTTCCAAGTACAGCCTCGACCGCTCGCTCGGGATGAGGCATCATCCCTAATACATTACCCTTTTCATTCGTAATGCCTGCAATATTGTCCACTGATCCATTTGGATTATTGTCGTCATAAGTGAATAGAATTTGCTTGTTTTTCTTTAACGAGTGTAATGTCTCCCGATCACAATAATAATTTCCCTCACCATGTGCGATTGGGATATGGATCACTTCATTCGCCTCGTAAGCAGCGGTAAACATCGTGTCGCAGTTTTCGACTCTAAGTGGCACCGTTTTACAAATGAATTTCAACTTTTCATTGCGTCTCATCGCTCCAGGTAACAAACCAGCTTCTAGCAAAATTTGAAATCCATTGCAAATACCGAGCACAGGTTTTCCAGCTTCTGCTGCAGCTACCACTTCCTTCATCACATTGGAAAAACGAGCAATCGCACCCGACCGTAAATAATCACCATATGAGAATCCACCGGGTAGCAAGATTCCGTCATAATCTTGCAAGTTCTCTGTATGATGCCATACATATTCTACCTCTTCGCCTAATGCATCTTGAATCGCATGAAACATATCGACATCGCAATTGGACCCTGGAAAGACAATCACAGCGAACTTCATTGGGCGACACGCTCCTCAATTTCAAACGAGTAATCTTCAATAACCGGATTCGATAGTAAACGCTCACACATTTCCATGATTTTTTGTTCAACATCATCCGTATCCGCTAAGACCAATTCCATGTACTTTCCGATTCGTACATCCTCTACCTCAGCGTAGTTCATGCTATGAAGGGCATTTTTCACGGCTTCACCTTGAGGGTCTAAAACACTTTGCTTTAATGTCACGTAAATTTTCACATTCACCATATCTATTCTCCTCCTAATCTCGTTAAAATCGTTGAATACGCGTCGGTTATATCACCTATATTTCTACGAAAAACATCTTTATCTAGCTTTTCTTTCGTATGAAGATCCCATAGCCTGCACGTATCAGGAGAGATCTCATCCGCTAATAAAATTTGATGGTTCTCGTCTTTTCCAAATTCAAGCTTAAAGTCTACTAGTTCGATGCCAATAGTAAGGAAAAATGGCTGAAGAACACTATTAATTTGTAGGGCTTTCTCTCTTAATCCTCTTCTTTCCTCCACGGTCGCAAGCTCCAATACCTCAATATGCTCATCAGTCAACAGCGGATCGCCTAACTCGTCATCTTTATAATAAAATTCCACTATCGGCCGTTTTAAACGTGTTCCTTCAGCTACCCCAATTCGTTTAGACAAACTTCCGGCAACGATATTTCTAATCACGACTTCTAGTGGAATAATGTCTACTTTTTTAACTAACTGCTCTGTTTCAGACAGGGTCTGAAGAAAATGTGATGATATGCCTTCAGAAGCGAGTTTAGCAAAAATCAAGCTTGTAATCTTATTATTCAGAGCAGCCTTCCCTTCAATTTCCGCTTTCTTTTCTCCATTAAAAGCGGTCGCACTGTCCTTATATTGAATCCAAACAGTGTTTTTCTCTGCTGTTGCGTAGATTTTTTTCGCTTTTCCTTCATATAATAACTCGCGTTTCCCCAAATAAAACCCTCCAATATGTGAATAGTAGCAATTTTTATTCTATATTTTTTCAAGAATAGTTACTTTTCTCATTTGAACATATACCTTGACCTAAATGGGCTTCGGCTCACCTTTTCGTCTTTTCCTTGACTGAATGAATGGAAATACATGATCTCCATTCTTTGGCTCTTTTTGTTTACATTGTGGCTATTTCAACTGATTTTTGATTAATTCGCCCATTTCACTGTTGATTTCCACCGAAAATAGAAGAAATGATGCTCGAAACAAAGGTATATCACCGTTTATAGACTGGTGCGAAAACAGTTTTACGAAAAGTGCTTTCAAAAAAAGGTAAAGGGTCTTCACTCCTTTACCTTTTTCACACTGTCGAAGAACGATTATCTCTCTAAACCAATGCGGGCAAAAATGGTATCTACATGCTTAAGGTGGTGGCGATAATCAAAGCAAGCTTCAATTTCATCAGATGAAAGTTTTGCTGCAATAAGTTCATCACGCTCGATCAGCGTTCGGAAGGGAACCTGTGTCTCCCATGCTTCCATTGCGCATGGTTGCACTCGATCGTAGGCATCTTCTCTTGTCATTCCTTTATCAATCAGCGTAAGCAAAACGCGCTGAGAATAAATAAGACCGAGCGTTGCGTTCATATTTCGTTTCATGTTTTCTGGGAACACTGTTAAGTTCTTCACGATATTGCCGAAACGATTCAACATATAATTTAAGGTAATCGTGGCATCTGGCAGGATGACACGCTCAGCAGAAGAATGCGAGATATCACGTTCATGCCAAAGGGGTACATTTTCAAAAGCCGTTTGCATATACCCACGCAGCAAGCGTGCCAATCCGGTCATATTTTCTGACCCAATCGGATTGCGTTTATGAGGCATTGCAGACGAGCCCTTTTGCCCTTTCGCAAAAAATTCTTCCACTTCTCTCGTCTCGCTTTTTTGTAAGCCACGAATTTCTACTGCCATCTTTTCAATTGACGTGCCTATGAGGGCGATACTGCTCATATAGTGGGCATGTCGATCCCGCTGAAGCGTTTGAGTCGAGACTGGCGCAGGGGTTAACCCTAATTTTTCACACACATACTTCTCAACAAATGGATCAATATTTGCATAGGTCCCAACTGCACCAGAAAGTTTCCCGAATTCCACGTCTGCAGCCGCTAACTTAAAGCGCTCTAAATTCCGTTTCATCTCTTCATACCACAGGGCCATTTTTAATCCAAACGTCGTTGGCTCAGCATGAACTCCATGAGTACGGCCCATCATCACCGTTTGCTTATGCTCCATGGCTTTTTCTTTTAATATCTCAACAAAACGTTCTAGATCGGAAAGCAAAATTTCATTTGCTTGCTTTAAAATATATGAAAGTGCTGTATCCACTACATCGGTTGACGTTAACCCGTAGTGGACCCATTTCTTCTCCTCACCTAATGTTTCCGACACGGCACGGGTAAACGCAACGACGTCATGACGTGTTTCTTCTTCAATTTCTTTAATACGCGCAACATCGAATCCTGCATTTTGTCTAAGCTTCTCCACATCCTCACGAGGAATATCACCTAACTCAGCCCATGCTTCACACGCTAAAATTTCCACTTCCAACCACGCTTGAAACCGATTTTCTTCAGTCCAAATATTCCCCATCTCCGGGCGTGTATAACGATCAATCATTTCTTATGCCTCCGATTCTTGGAAGGATGTAAACACCCTACTCTTGTTTATCTCGTCTAATGTATGTTCTAGTTCGTTTGTCAAAATCGTCACATGCCCCATTTTGCGCTTTTCTTTTGCCTCATCTTTTCCATATAAATGAATTGACCAATCTGATCTTAAAGGAATTTCTTTCATTAAAGCTGAGACATGCTCTCCTAAAATATTTACCATAATCGCCGGCTTTACTAAGGCGGTCGATTTTAAGGGCCAGTTACAGATCGCTCTTATATGTTGTGCAAATTGTGAAGTTTCACACGCTTCAATCGTGTAATGGCCGGAGTTATGAGGTCTTGGAGCTAACTCGTTCACGTAGATGGAGCCATCCTCATTCACAAACATCTCCACCGCCAATGTACCAATGAGCCCGAGATGCTCTGCTATTTTTCGAGCTAACTTATAAGCCTCTGACGTTGTAGCATGTGAAATTCTTGCCGGTACTATGCTTTCATGGAGAATATTTTGTCGGTGAATGTTTTCGGCGACGGGAAACATAGTAAGTTCTCCATCCGAATTCCTCGTTAATACGACAGAAATCTCTTTTTCAAAAGAAATCCACTCTTCCAACACACAGTCTCCGCTTCTTAATACTTTCATCGCTGATTGTAAATCTTTTTCTTCACGAAGGATGATTTGACCTTTTCCGTCATATCCACCTCGTGTTGTTTTTAAAACGGCAGGGTAACCGATCCTTTCAATCTGTTCATAAAGGTCATGCTCTTTCCTTATCTTCGCAAATGATGCCACGCTTACTCCTGCCCTCATAAGCGCTTGTTTTTCTAATATACGATCTTGCGTGATTTGAATTAGCTCTGCACCTTGAGGTACATGGGCAACTGACTCTAACCAACACAACGCATCATAATCAATATTCTCAAATTCATATGTAACCACGTCACAACGAGCTGCTAGTTGAGCTAGTGCATCACGATCATCAAAGGCTGCCACAATCTCATTATCAGCTACTTGGCCACATGATGAATTTTTCGTTGGATCCAGAACAATCACGTTAAATCCCGCTTCCTTCGCCGCCAACGCCATCATTCGCCCCAATTGCCCACCGCCTATAATACCAATCGTACTCCCTGGCGCAATCCATGATCTAGACAAGCTCATCACTACTTTCTCTGACGTTTTCAGCCATGTCATCTCGTCGCATTTGAAGTCGTTTTTCAACCTCTTTATCTTCAATCGATAATATTTGGCCAGCAAGCAGACCTGCATTTACTGCCCCGGCTTTTCCAATGGCCACCGTCGCCACAGGGACTCCACCAGGCATTTGTACAATCGAAAGAAGTGAATCCAGTCCGTTGAGTGCCTTCGACTGAACAGGAACACCAATTACAGGGAGTGTCGTCTTGGCAGCAACCATACCCGGTAAATGTGCGGCTCCTCCTGCCCCTGCAATAATCACTTTGATTCCCCTAGCTCTCGCTTTTTCAGCATATTGAAACATTTCATCTGGTGTTCGATGAGCGGAGACAACTTTTTTTTCATACGAAACTTCCAGCTCATCTAAAAGATCACAACTATGTTTCATCGTCTCCCAATCGGATGTACTTCCCATAATAATTCCAACCACTGCCATGTCTCTTCTCCTCCTACCGCTTTGCTTAAGGCTAGGAACCTCTTATTCTTTTATGAACATAAAATACCCCAAATGAACCTGTCTCTGTAGAGAGAAAGCAGGTTCATCTGGGGTGAGAAAAAGCAGGCAGAACTCGCCCTTTAATGTTCAACCAGAATGACTACTTTCCCTCATAGGCCAATCATTTACGGTGACTGGGTAGAGACTTACGGGCCATATTCCCGTGGATATACGAGGGGATGTAATTGTTTGTTTTCCTTCATTATCATAACAAGAGGGCGAAATCAAAGTCAACTAATATTCGAACGTTTTATTAATAAATATTCCTATTGTTCGGTTTTAATCTTCTAATCGTTTACCTTCAAAGACTATTTGCGCAGCAACCGGCTCATAGTCTTTCCGACCTTCTCTCACTACTTCTTTAAAAAGAGGCTTTTCAATACGTTTTACCGGAGAATATCCTTCCTGCTTCATTCGTGCTAAGCACTCTTCAATACTTTCCTTTTCCTGTACTTCAAATCGTTTTTTACTCATTGTAACAACTTCCCTTTTCGAACAGATTTAACTAAAAATCCCCCGTGAATCGTTTTCGGTTCATAGGAGATGATGAATGCCTTCGAATCTAGCTCTTTAATCGTTTGATTTAGCTTTAATTCATACTTTCTCGGTGTTAAGATTTGCATCGCCATTCGATTTCCATCGAGACCATTCGCTGACCAATTCGTCACACCATACCCAAGATCTCTGAGTTTCTTTGGCAAATCTAGTTCATGCTCTGTTGTAATAACGTTAACGGTAATATACCCTAAAGCTAACTTCTCTTCAATCTTCATTCCAACAATAACTCCTAAGCCATAGCCTAATGCATACGCCACTAAATTTTGTATTTGATTTAAGTTATCTAATACAAGCCCTAATCCAACGACATAAATAACCACTTCAATCATGCTTACAAAAGCCGCAATGTAGCGATATCCTTTTAATGTTAGAATCATTCTAATCGTGAAAAAAGACACATACACAATATTAATAGTAAAAATAATCGCCATCATCAACAAGCTATTATCCAACAAAAAAAGTCCCCCTTAAATCTTATATGCTGTAAAGCCTCTATTCTACTAGAGTTCCCCTTAATTGTTAAAGGAATTTACTTATATTTATTTTTTCTCCTCCCCTCCAATTGATTCCTCTATTTTTTGTTTCAATAGGGTGAAAAGGTAACGACCAATGAACCTCCTCAATAAGATTGGAATCACCCCGACAAAGAAACTATTTAAAATTTCATGCCTTCTTGCAAAAGGCTATTTTTTAAAGATTATTGGCTTTCGAATTAGTCCTTATTTCATGAGGAAGAAATACTTCGGGCATCTTTTCGCATCATAAAATGGTACGACTGATAAAAATAATTGAAACCATCTATTTTTTGTTTCAATAGCCACAAACACTTCGAAAAACGAAAGCCCTTTTGGAATACAGATTCGATGCCGGTGGATAGTTACAAAAATGAATAATTTAACCAAAAATAATTTGAGCTAGCAACAATAAATAAGGTATTAGCTTTAGTTTTAGGATTGTAAGGATGCCTTCCAATCCTGGAGATGCGCATGATTCAACCCAAGCAATCGAAAATAGCCATAGGTTGCCTCCGTCGTATCTATCAATCCCGAGACAAAACCTCTCTGTAGATAATCTTGAATTTCCGGTAGAGCCTCCACATCTAATTGACAACAAAGGGCATCAATTAAGATCGCCTTCTCATCCCCGTCATCCACCTTGTGATACGCCATCTGTAATTGTTCTCTTGCGTATGAACTCTTCACTGAACCAACAATCCCCGCCGCAAAAAGAGACGTGTCCCTATCAAGTAAATACGGGGTCACGACCTCCACCATTTCCTCGCTCTGAAATCTTTTTAAAGCCTCCTCCACAAAGCCTAAAATAAGATCATCCTCTGTATATAGAAGGTTCGCTAAGATTGGTAAATACTTATTTTTTTTCAATATACCAATGAGAAAAATCATGATGAGTCCTTCGTACGAAATTGATCCTTCATTTAAATCATCATTCATAACGGAATCAATCACAAAATCATCAATCCATCCCTTAGTCGCGAGCACCTTTGCTAACCTCTCTGCCCGTTCATAACCCACTTCTTGCTGCATTAGTCCAACGAGGGTCTGTTCAAACTCGCTCCATACGTCTTTTTTATGCCCATTCGCAAGCAAACGATAAAAAGATTGCTCCCCATCCGTCAAAAATGGTGCTACAAGTTTTTCATTTTTCACCAACAACTCAGGCTCCACATTTCGAAGTAAATTCAAGGCAATCTCCCTTACATCCTCACTTGATTCATGTTGAAGGATTTCTACTAATGGCATTAAACCTTCACAAGGAATGCTTCTTGAAGAAAGGGATATTAATATTTCCGGTCGCTTATGAGAATAGTTGACTGCTTCCTTCAGTAACTCAATCACCAGCGAATTTGGTACATTTAACACATTGTCTAACATCATTAGAGTTACCTTTCGCAACACATCTTCGTCCGAAAATAAACCCACTCGTAATTTTTCTATCATGAATTCTGCCAACTCCTTTGTCTATCGCTTTTTTTGTAAGCCTTGTTACTCCTAACACATAAAGAAAAAATACAGGGAGGTTTTTTTCTTGCTCTTTTTTTCATTTTATCTAGAATTGAAAAATTTCTTATTGGGAAATGAGCACGAAGTCATACTACTAAATGATTTTACTCCTTTCTATAACCGCAGTATCACTATTTTTCTATAGATTCGAGATTTATTCACAGACTTACTTTTATTTAAAAACAATATTTTTTTATTGCTAAACAATAAATTTTCTTATACACTATTGTTATCATAGTGATGGGAGGTGCAATATGAAACAAAGAACTACCTTGTTTTTAAAATTCTCCATCCTTTTAATTGGATTATTCATTCTACTTTCCTGCATTTTTTGGCTGCCTCAGCTTGCACATAGCGCTACTAAGGTCAATCCGGAATATCGTTATTTAAAATACCCTGTGTTGGTCGGGATTTATGTGACATCTCTCCCCTTTTTCCTTTCCCTAGTTGAAGCCTTTACGCTTTTACGTACTATTGAAAGAAGAACTGCTTTTCCAGAAGTCGCTGGAAGTTCTTTGGAAATATTCCAAAATTACACCTATGTTATCATGGGTTTATATATTTTTGGACTTTTATTCCTAGGATTCCAAGACGCATTACATCCTGGTATTGCCATTATTGGATTTTCTATTATTTTTGCTTCTTTAGTCATAGCCGTTTTTTCAGCCATACTCCAAGAACTCTTAAAGACAGCGAACGAAATAAAATCTGAAAACGATTTGACAGTTTGAGGTGAGATCATGCCCATAATCATCAATGTAGATGTTATGCTAGCCAAAAGAAAAATGAGCGTCACAGAACTATCAAATCGGGTCGGGATTACTTTAGCCAATCTGCCTTTTTTAAAGGCTCTTTTCGTATACATTGTGGCTAAATCATCTGATTGTTGATTAAATCGCCCATTTCACTGTTGATTTCCATCAAAAATAGACGAAATGATGCCCGAAGCAAGGCTATATCACCGTTTATATACTGGTGCGAAAACAGCCATTTTAAAAAAACAGCAAGGTCAAATCCGTACGTCTATTTACTCTAGAGGTCATCTGCACAGCTCTAGACTGCTAGCCTGGAGATTTATTAGGATATCAGCCAGAAACAACCGAGGTCAATTAGCTAAAAGCTGATTTTCTTATGTATCGAGAGAAAAAATCCCCAATTCTGATGGACCTTTTCTCTCGTGAATGCAACCCTTTCTTCATCTGAAAGGGCTAGGATGGTTTTCTCCAATGTATTGTTCTAGAGCAACCAATAAAAAGTACTTGTCGTACCCTGTCTGTTGATGGATTTTCTCTACCCACTCCTCAACACTTGCTAAATTTGGCTCTTTTACAATCCCCTCAGTAGTACTAAGAAAGCTCTCCCAGTTATAAAATTCCCAATGAGCTATCTCCAATTGATAAGCTACCCTACACTCCAATAAAGGTTTAGACTTAATCAAATTTTGTGAAAACTCAGCTGCCTTCATAAATTCCGTCATTTCAATAGGCTCTAATTGAAATTGTTGTGAGGACATTTTCCCGTTCGGTCGATGATAAAAAATGTTCAGATTCCCTTTGCCTTCTAGTTGCACCTGAACATTTGCTGCTGGGAAAAAGCCACTATAGAGTTCTTGGCGGTCTTCATCCACTAAAATTGGTTGTAACCACTGATCTCCTAGATCACATAGATACCGTTTGCCATCTTCATCTAAAGCTACCACCGCGACATGAGCATGCTCCGTACCCAAATGCTGACCAATCGGATACGCTTTGATACCATCTCGTTTAAACTCATCCAGCAACCATAGCGTAAGGTCAAAGCAATTACCTGAAATTCCGTATCGCTCTCGGTGCTCTCTCATCAACCTAACATCTTTTTGCTTCTTCACGGTTCCTTTTTGATAAAACCACGCCTTTGTCAATGTCTCCATGGGGAATCCATCAAACTTTTTCCACGTACTAAAAATCTGTTTCGGTATAATCATATAGATCCCTACTTTTCTAGTTAGAATGTAATGAATATCCAAGAAATATTTAAGGTTTCTTTTAACACTTTACTAACAAATATTTCAAAGCTTGAAATATTAAAATTCTTGATTTCATGGTGGTGAACACAAAATAAGCTTTTTTTTCATAGAACAATTATTCTCTATTGCATTCTCGGAATCATCTTCCTCTACATTTGCACATATACTTTACGGAGAGGAGGAGGAACAGAATGGATCGACCTTATTTTTTATTATTAGCTTGTATTTTAGCCGGTTTTGCCTTATTAGAAATTCCGCTTGAAGGGACATTTCTAGAAAGTATCGAGCCAGTTACTACTATAATCGGGATTTTTGCTATATTAATTTTTTCCCTTTATCTCATTTATAAAGGCTTAAGGGCTCTAGCTGGAAAATAACGGGAAGGCTCAGATTAATTCTGAGCCTTTTATACTGTGTACCAAAGCTTTTTTCTCATAATTTGTTGCTTCCGAGTGAAAAATGGAATTCGAAAAGCTCTTAATATTATCATTACTATAGAATGATACGTATAGATAATCCGAAGACCATCCACATCCTGTTGAATGGACTTGTGCTAAAACATATTGAAAAAATCCCTATATCAATCCGACAACACGAACAATCTCAAGGAATACATACACTTACTTTAATGCATTTTTTGGTTTTTAACTAGGGTTACCCCTGAATCCTATCCGCTTGATTAATATCTGCTTTTTCAAAAACAACCACTAGAGTGTTAGGAAAAGAATAGTATTTCAATCTTCCATCAGATACCTGTATGAAATGAGTTCGTTATTGACAACTTCCACGCAGATTATCCCATTCGTTTCAAACGCATTTTCCTATATATCTTGAATTTCCATTCCAATCGGTAAATTTGTAGATGTCCACTCTTCAAATTCAGTATTCTCGTTTGCCTGTTTTTTATTTCTCCCACTACATTTTCCAGATTCCATTCATGTTTTTCATTGCTTCTATGATTAATATAAATATTAATTGAGCCATTTATTTCTATGATATCTACCCGGTCATTCATTGAAAAATAATTCTCACCATTATAGTCCGTAGATAATATCCTCTCACCATCGGCTTTGCAGCTTACTATATTAGCAGAAATATATAGGATTATTAGCAGTTTTATTGCGGATTGTTTGAACAGCAATTTTTTGTGAAAACTAAGATTATCTACTAAAACGAATGATATCATCAGGAAAGCTAATTTTGTAGCGGAGGATTAATTATGTACATTCCTAAATATTTCAAAATCGATAATGAAGAGATGGTCTATGATTTTATGGAATAGTACAGCTTTGCAGCTTTATTTTCACAGCATAATGGGGAACCGTATGTTACTCTTCTTCCATCTGCACTGGTTCGAGCGGCGATAAGCGGCGGATCTCTTCGTCAGCTTTACTTGTTCAGATCCTCACGTACGTTGTACGCTCCGGGCTTCACTCCCTCACTTCCTTGATCTCCTTGCTTCTCCCCACTCTCACTCCCGTTCATGAATAGAATCTAGTTTCATTTAGTTCAAATTCAAAACAAAAAAACAGCCCTCAGGCTGTTTTTTAATAATGCATGGCGACGTCCTACTCTCACAGGGTCACCCCAACTTCCATCGGCGCTGGTTCGAGCGGCGATAAGCGGCGGATCTCTTCGTCAGCTTCGCTCGTTCAGATCCTCACGTACGTTGTACGATCCGGACTTCTCTCACTCACTTCCTTGATCTCCTTGCTTCTCCCCACTCTCACTCCCGTTCATGAATAGAATCTGGTTTCATTTAGTTCAAATTCAAATTCAAGTTCAACACAAAAAAACAGCCCTCAGGCTGTTTTTTAATAATGCATGGCGACGTCCTACTCTCACAGGGGGAAACCCCCAACTACCATCGGCGCAGAAGAGCTTAACTTCCGTGTTCGGTATGGGAACGGGTGTGACCTCTTCGCTAATGC